>JANNMS010000199.1:0-30373 GCA_031398055.1 Saprospirales bacterium
CCCAAACCAATCATTTTATGAAAAAAACTACGCTTCCCAGCCTCCTGATTTTCTGTTTTTTCATTTTTTCAAAAACAGTCGGTGCGGCGGATTTGTCGCTGCAAGTCATTGTCCCACAACCAAATGCGGTGCGCGGCGACACTTTGTCGGCCATCATTCGATTGGCAAACGAGGGAAAAACGCCCGTCTCCGACATCGTTATCCGGCTGACATTTTCCGAGGGCTTGACTTTGGTTTTCAACAACCCCGCGCTCGGCAGTTTTGATAAAAAAACGGGTTTGTGGCACATTTCAAAATTGGCACAAAACAGTCCCGGCACGTCGTTGATGGCTTTGATTTTGGTCGAAGGCGAAGGGCCGCTGGGCATTCAGGCCGAAATCGAAAAACAAAATGAACGCGACTCCGATTCGACGCCCGGCAACGGCAAAATCGAAGAAGACGACCTCGCTTTTGGGTACATCACCGTGCCGATTGTTTTTTGTGGAAACGATTCGATAAAATTGGAAGCGACCGCGTGGCCGGATTTTACGGGTTATCAATGGCGGCGCGACGGGGTGATGATTTTGGGCGCGAACCAGCAAGTTTTGAAAATCACGACGCCCGGAAAATACACCTGCTCCGCCGACCAAACAAATGGTTCGGACGCCGCGAGTTTTCCGGTCATCGTTCGCCGGGCAGCCAAACTTCGGGCAGAAATGGACGGCGACCGCACGGCCTGCGCCGGGGAAATTTTGAAACTCCGGGCAAATATTTTAGAAGGCAACCCGCCGTATCGATATCGTTGGAAAAGCAGCGACGGGCGCGACCTCGCAAAACCGCTAAAAGCAGGCGAAAATCTCCGTTTGACGGTGACCATCACCGACCGCGAGGGATGTTTGGTCGAGGCAGCGGGTCGAGTTGTTGTTGAAAAATGTAAAAACGGGGAGCGATAGACGGCGGACGGAGAAAAGACATTTTTTGGAAAAAATGTCTTTTCAATTTTTTGCCAAAATCTTGAAATGCCCTGCTTATGTTTGCCCTGCATCAAATCTTTCACAACTTATTATTGGATGATGAATTGGCGGTGCGAATTCATCATTTATCATTCATCATTTATCATTCAAAAAAATGAGTATCTGGATTAAAAAACCACTCTCCCAACTTTTAGCCCAAGCCGCAGACTCCCAAAAAACGATGAAACGAACGCTCGGTGCTTACCAATTGGTCGCATTGGGCATCGGTGCAATCATCGGCGCGGGACTTTTTGTTCGCACGGCGGCGGCGGCGGGCGGTCATGCCGGGTCGGCGGTGACCATTTCATTTATCATTGCGGCGATTGGCTGCGCGTTCGCCGGTTTGTGCTACGCCGAATTTGCCTCGATGATTCCCATCGCAGGAAGTGCCTACACGTATGCCTACGCTACGATGGGCGAAATCGTCGCTTGGATTATCGGTTGGGCACTGATTTTGGAATACGCGCTCGGCGCGGCGACCGTTTCCATCGCTTGGTCAGAATACTTAAATCTATTGCTCGGAGGTGCAATTCCCTACGAATGGAGCCATTCCCCGCTCGAATCTGCTTTGGTTGGCGGGGTGATGCATTCTGGGATCATGAACCTTCCGGCACTCGTCATTTTGCTTTTGCTCACTTTGCTTTTGATAAAAGGCACGCAGGAATCGGCTTCGGTAAATGCAGTGATTGTGTTTATCAAAGTGGCTATCGTGTTGGTTTTCATTGCTTTGGGTTGGGGTTACATCAATCCAGATTTTCACACGCCGTACATGATTCCAGCCGACGCAGCCCCGGCGATGCAACCGAACGGCGAATTATATGATTACGCCGCAAGTTCTTGGCGGCACGGTTGGCAGGGCGTTTTGACGGGCGCGGGCATCGTGTTTTTTGCGTTCATCGGTTTTGATGCCGTTTCGACGACGGCGCAGGAAGCCAAAAACCCGGGCAAGGATATGCCAATCGGCATTTTGGGTTCGCTGGCGGTTTGCACCATATTATATATCCTGTTCTCGCACGTTTTGACGGGGTTGGTGCCGTACACCGATTTCATAAAAGAAGGAAAAGAGGCCTCGGTCGCCTACGCCATCAACACTGCGATGCCGGAATTTGGATGGCTCGCCAAACTGATTTCCATCGCCATTTTGGCCGGTTTTTCGTCGGTGATTTTGGTGATGTTGATGGGCCAAAGCCGCGTTTTTTATTCGATGTCGAACGACGGCCTGCTGCCAAAAGCATTTGGCGAATTGCACGAAAAATTCCGCACGCCGTACAAAGCCAACATGATTTTGTTTGTTTTCGTCGGCCTGCTCGCCGCGTTCACGCCAATCAGCGTCGCGGGAGATTTGACGAGCATCGGGACTTTGTTTGCCTTTGTTTTGGTCTGTCTCGGCATCATCATCATGCGAAAATCCGACCCGACCACGCCTCGACCGTTCCGCACACCGCTCGTTCCGTTGGTTCCGATTTTGGGGATGATTTTTTGCACGGCGATGATTGTTGGTTTGCCGGGGCCGACACTTTTGAGTGCGCTCGGTTGGATGGTTTTGGGCTTGCTGGTTTATTTTGGGTACAGCCGTTTTCACTCGAAATTGAGGAATTGAGTTTTTCTGGGCACTAGTTTTTTTTAAAATTAAAAAAGGCACAAAAGACGCCTCGTTTGTTGAAAATCAATAAACGAGGTGTCGTTTGTGCCTTTTTTTAGTAACGTTTAAAAAATAAGTTCCAAGACGTTTTTTTTGATAAACCCAAAAAATTGTCGCCCACCTTTGGCCCACTGCAAGCCTATTTTTGATGGTGCAAAACCTCCTTTTTCACCTCGACTTTTAAATTTCATGAAATATTTTTCCGCACTCGTCCTGTTTTTTTTCCTCCAAAAATTGCCCGCCCAACCCCTCCAATTGACTTGGGACATTGGTTTTTCTGCCGACAGTTTACCCGTTTCAAAATCATTGGATTACGGCATCGCACGGCTCGGCAACCAATTGTTATTTGTAAATTCTGACGAAGTGCACGGCGAGGAACTTTGGGCAACCGACGGCTCGGCGGTCGGCACGCGGCTCGTGCTCGATATTTTTCCGGGCACCGTAACTGGGCACCCGCACGGTTTCAAGGAGTTCGGCGGCGCGGTCTTTTTTTTGGCGAACAGCCCCAATTTTGGCACCGAAATTTGGAAAACCGATGGCACGACGGCAGGCACTTTTTTGCTGAAAGATATTTTGCCGGGCGCGGCGGGCGCAATGGAAAACACCAATTTCAAGGGCTTCGTTGAGTTTCAGGGAAGGCTGTTTTTTGCTGCGGACGATGGGATTGCTGGCACCGAACTTTGGGCAAGCGACGGCACTGCGGCAGGCACAAAACTGGTCGCCGACCTCGCGCCCGACGCAGGCGAAAGTGCTTTCCCAAACGATTTTTTAGTTTTAAATAACCAATTGATTTTCAGTGCTTTTAGCCCCGATTCCGGTATCGAAATTTGGCGATCCGACGGCACTTCAGCCGGGACTTTTTTGCTCAAAGATTTGGAGCCCGGTTATGAAAATGGCTTCGACAAAATGCTCGGAGCGAGCGCAGGTTTCGCGTTTTTTCAACAAAAAACGTACGTGCCGTCCAGTATTTGGACCTCCAAAATTTGGCGGACCGACGGCACGCCCGACGGCACTTTTTTGCTCCAAGAATTTCCAGAACTCCACGAAATCGCATTCGCTGGCGGACTCGGCGGCAGTGCTTTTTTCGTCGCTCCTCAAAACGCCAATGAATTGGCACTTTGGATTTCCGATGGCACAAAAACAGGCACCGTGCCGCTCAAAACTTTGCCCAATATCAGCGGCGGCCTCGAATCAAAAACACTTTTTGAAAAAAATGGCCAACTCTATTTTTTAGTGCGGGGTTGGAACGACAGTTGGTGGTCGTGCTGGCGGACCGACGGCACGGCGGCAGGCACTGTTCAGTTGTCAAATCAGGTGGAAAACAGCGAAATTTTTGTGGACGAGGGCGACATGATTTTTCGCATCGAAACGCAAAAAATATCCTCGTTCGATGACCCGCCAAACCTGCCCGCCGTGAGTTTCATTTTTCCCAAACTTTGGCTGGACAATCCATCCGGCAAGCATTTCCGGCAGGTTGGGCAGCAGGTTTTTGCCAATTTTCAAAACCTCGACCCGAAGCAAAAAGACTTTTTTGGAAAAATAAACTTGACAAACGGCGTGGTCGAACCCTTTTTTACTTTTTTAAAAACCGAGCAAATCAGCAGTTTCCCGCAGCCCATCGGCAATTTGAACGACCAAGTTTTTTTCACGGCCATCGACCCAAAATCCGACCGCCGCAGCCTGTTTTCGATGGATTCAAATTCTGGCGAGCGGCTGCATTTTGATAGTTTGCTCGAAAGTTTTCCAGTTTTGATCCGTTCGGTCGGGCATTTTTCGGGCGGAAAATTTTACTTTTTGCGGAACCGGGAAGACCACCCAATTTATTGGTCGGAACTCTGGGCAACCGATGGGTCGCTGGGAAATTTGCAAAAAATGGCAGATTTGCCTTTTCAATACGGTTTGAATTTTTTTGAAATCGCTGGCAAAGTGATTTTTAACGTCAACAATTCCCAATTCCCCAATCAAAACGGACTTTGGGAAACCGATGGCACGGCGGCGGGCACCAAAATTTTCCGTCCCGGCAATTTTCGAAATCCGGTGCGGGTGGGCAATTGGATTTATTTTTTGGAAACCATTCCGACCGGGAACAACCAATCTTCCTATGAAATTTGGCGGACGGACGGGCAGGCTGTCGAATTTTTCAAAAACGCCGGGCAATCGTCCGTCGGTGGCCCGCCATCCTATCCTTTTTTTTACCAGATTATCGACCCGGCTGCGGTTGACGGAAGGTACGCCGAATTCACGGCCGCAAGTTTTGGCGGCTGGACTTACAATGAACTTTGGGTGGATGCTTTTGGAAAATTGCCCAAAAATGGTTCGACAACTTTCATCACCGGCGGCCATTGTTTTTCGTTTGCCTACCGCGACACGTTCGGTTCCGATGCCCACAGCGTCCTAATTTGGCGAACGGACACCGCCGGGAATTCCATCAAATTGGGTGAAATTTTGCCCAACGGCGGTGCCGATTACCCCTGTTTTCTCTGGGCAACGGGCGTAAACGGCAAAATCGTGCTCGCTACCGGACAAAACCAAAACGATTGTCAAGCACAAATTTGGCTTTCCGACGGGCAATCCGCACCCCAACTTTTTGGTTTGAAAACCAGCAATTCTTGGACAAATGCCGATTTTGTGCGCACCGACAGCATGGTCGTTTTTCCGGCGCACGACGGCACGGGCTGGGCATTTTGGCGGAGCAATGGCTCGCCGGACAGCACTTTTAAAATCGCAAATTTCCCGACGACCGCTTCTGCTGACCATTTTCCTTTTTCCAATTTTTATGTGAACGGCGCGCTGCTCTATTTTTCAGCGGACGACGGCAAGCACGGCGAGGAACTTTGGACGCTCGACCTGCGCTCCGAAAAATTGGTCAAACTGGTCGAACCAACCATTTTTGAAAATGAAAAATGGCGCATTTTCCCAAACCCGACGAGCGGCGAGTTTTCAGTTTTTGAAAATGAAAACGAGGTTGGTTTGCTGGAAAAAGTGGAAGTTTTGGATTTTTCGGGCAGGAAACTGCGTAGTTTTTGGATTGCGCGGGGCGAAAAACCGAGCGTCGCCGGGCTGCCCGCGGGGGTTTATTTTGTAAAATGTTTTTTGAAAAATGGGCAGTTGCGCGGGCTTCGCTTGGTCAAAAATTGAATTCATCCATTATTTTTTCTGTAAACTTAACATTAAATTTTATGCTGGCTCACTACTTTCGCCACCGAAAATGAGCCACTTCCAGCACCCATCTTTTTCGAAAAATATTTTGGCAGCACAAAAAACTGCCTCAAAAAATGCGCCTTGCGAACTCGGGTTTCGTAAGGCGCATTTTCCTTTTTTAGTTTTTAAATGATGGTGATGAGTCCGCACGATTCATCATTCATCATTCATCATTCATCATTCTAATTACTTTCGTATGAATTTCAAACTAACATTCCTCCGTTTTGGGGCAACGATTTTTGCCCTTTTTTGTGGCCTTGTCGCTTTTGCGCAAGTCACCACGTCCACCATTTCCGGCACGGTGAAAGCCGCCGATGGTGAAGTTTTGCCCGGCGCGCGCGTCGAGGCAGTTCACGTTCCGTCCGGTTCGCGGTACGGCGCGGTGAGCAATTCCGATGGTCGGTACACTTTGTCGAACCTACGGGTCGGTGGGCCGTACACCGTTTTTGTTTCGATGCAAAGTTTCGACGGGCAAAAATTCGAGGGCATTTCTTTGAGCCTCGGCCAAAAACTGGCACTCGACGCGAGCCTCACCGAAACTTCAAAATCGCTCGGCGAGGTTACCGTCACCGGAAATGCCGACGATGTTTTGAACAACGAACGCACCGGGGCACAGAACAATGTGAACCGCCAGCAACTCGCGCAACTGCCCACCATCAGCCGTTCGGCGTTCGATTACACCCGTTTGAGCCCTCAAAACGATGGTTTTTCGTTTGCTGGACGAAATGACCAGTTCAACAATTTCTCGCTCGACGGCGCGATTTTCAACAATCCGTTCGGTTTGGACGCTGCCACGCCGGGCGGCCAATCGGACGCGCAGCCGATTTCTTTGGATGCGATCGAGCAAATCCAGGTTTCGTACGCACCTTATGATGTCTCGCAAAGTGGTTTTACCGGCGCGGGCGTGAACGCCGTGACCAAATCCGGGACGAACACTTTTGCCGGAACGGTTTATGGTTTTTACAGAAACCAGAGCATGATTGGCAAAAAAGTGGACGGCGTGGAAGCCCCGCGCGGCGATTTGACGCAGTTCCAAACTGGTTTCAGCATCGGCGGACCACTTATCAAGGACAAACTTTTCTTTTTTGTAAATGCCGAATCCGAGCGGCGCAGCGATTTGGGCTCGGCATATTTGGCCAATCGCGGCACGGCTGGCCCAGGGATTTCGCGGGTTTTGGCCTCCGATTTGGAAGCCGTGAAAGCCGCTTTGGCAACAAAAGGTTACGACACCGGGGCGTACGAAAATTTCACTTTCGAGGCACCGAACACCAAAGCACTCCTAAAATTGGACTGGAACATCTCGAAAGCCCACAAATTTGCCGTGACCTACAACTTTTTGGATGCCTCGAAACAAAAACCGGCGCACCCGGTGGCCATCGGTCGGCGCGGTCCCGATTTGACGACTTTGCAATTTCGCAACTCCGGCTACCAAATCAACAACAAACTCAACCAAATCATGGGCGAGTTGAAATCCACTTTTGGCGATATGGTTGCCAACAAATTTCAGGCTGGATATTCGTCTTTCCGCGACTCGCGCGACCCATTTTCTTCGCCTTTTCCGACGATAAATATTGCAAAAGATGGCGTTCGGTACATCGTTGCCGGCCACGAACCGTTTTCGGTCAACAATATTTTGCGGCAAGATGTGATTCAAATCAATGACAAATTGGACATTTATTTGGGCAAACACACTTTGACCGTCGGTGCTGCTTTTGAAAAATTCAGTTTTGACAACTGTTTTAATTTGGGCACAATTCCCGGCGTTTTTGCCCCCGATTTTGCGAGCACCCAAGTTTTTGTGGATTATGTCGCCGCTGGAAAATTGGATGCCGACATCGCTTCTGCCAAAAAAACCTACGCCGATAACGCCGCCGACGACTCGAAATGGAACTGGGCGTACATGAATTTGGGTCAAATTTCTGGCTACATTCAGGACGAATATGCGATAAATGAAAATTTGACGGTCACTGCGGGCATCCGTTTGGACAAACCGACCTATTTCAACACCAAGGATTTGATTGCTGAAAAAATCAAGCCGCTCACCGACCCCGGTTGCTGCTACCAACCCGGCATTCAATATTATGATGAAAATGGCGCGGGAATCAAATTTGACCACACCGTTTTGCCGACGACCAAACCACTTTTCAGCCCGCGAATCGGGTTCAATTACGATATCAAAGGCGACCAAACCATGCAAATTCGCGGTGGTTCGGGCGTTTTCACCGGCCGTTTGCCCTTCGTTTGGATTGGTAATCAGGTGGCCAACCCGAATTTCTTTTTTTACTGTGTGACGCACCCCGATTTTCAATTTCCACAAGTTTGGCGGAGCAATTTGGGCTACGACCAAAAATTTGGCGGCGGCTGGGTCGGCTCCTTCGATTTCATTTACACCAAAGATTTGAACGCGATGATGGTGCGCAATTATGCGTTGAAAGCACCGTCCGCACGCCTCGCCGCGCCCGGTGACACCCGCCCAATTTATGCTGACGCCGACCGCTCAACTGACCTTTTTGGCGGCATCACGAATGCCTACGTTTTCACAAACACCGACATCGGCAAAAGCACGAACGTGACTTTGCAGGTGAAAAAAGAGTGGAAAAACGGGATGTTCGCCAGCCTCGGCTACAACTTTTTGGATGCAAAAGACGCCTCGTCCATCGAAGCCGAAATTTCGTCAGATGCCTACGACCGCAACCCGGCCTACGGAAACGTGAACACTGCCGTCGAATCGCCTTCTTTGTATGGCAATCGGCACCGCGTGGTCGGTTCGTTTGCCAAAAAATTCGGCTACGGCGGCGAGATGAAAGACCGTTTTGCCACCACCATCGGCGTGTTTTTTCAAGCCGCGCAGGGCGGGCGTTTTTCGTACTCGTATTCGGGCGATTTGAACAACGACGGCTCGGGCAACAACGACTTGATTTGGATACCGACCGACGCGCAAATTGACCAGATGAATTTCTCCGGCGACGCAGCGGCTCAAAAATCTGCGTTGAAAAATTACATCGCGCAGGACGATTATTTGAGTGCAAATCGCGGCGCGGCGATGGAAAAATACGGCATCCTTTCGCCTTGGTATTCCAACCTAGACTTGCGGATTTTGGAAGATTTCAATGTGAAAATGGGCGCGAAAAACCGCACGTTCCAACTTTCGCTGGATGTTTTGAACCTCGGAAATTTGTTCTCGAACAGCATCGGAATCCGCAAAATCCCGGTCAACACCCAGCCGCTCGGCGTGTCGGTGGACAAAGCAACCGGTGTTCCAACCTATTCTTTTGATACCAATTTGAAGGAGACTTTCGGACAAGATTTCAGTTTGCAAAGCCGCTGGCAGGCGCAGGTTGGTTTGCGGTTTATCTTTTAAAAGATTCAATTATGGATTTCAATTTGCTGGTTCAAAAAGGTGCGTAGCACCAAAATATTTGTAGAAAACGTGTGAAAATATTTCCAAAAGGTGCGTGGCACCGAGATATTTGAACTCAAATATTGCGGTGCTACGCACCTCTGATGGCTGATAACCACTATTTTCTACAAATATTTAGGTGCTACGCACCTTTTTGAACCGGCAAATTGAAATCATAATTGAGCCATGAAAAATTTCAAAAAAACTTAAAACTCAAATTTTTTCGGCAAAAAAACATCCGCAGCCGTACTTCTCGTCGGCGGAAAATCCCAAATAAAATGCAGCACCTCGTTCAAATCGTGCCGAAATTCCAGGTGCAAATCCTCGTGCAATTTCTCTCCTTTTTTGACCAAAGCCTCCGCCCGTTTCACAAAATATGGTGAAAAAGTATCCGACCGTTTTGCCAATTTGTGCAACATCTCGCGGTGCCGACGAATGGCTTCGGCAAACAAAAAACAGCCCAAAATCACTTCGCCCGGTTTGTCCTTTGTCGTTTTGACGTGGTCGGTAATTCGGGCGTTCAAACTCCGCAAATCCATCAAAAGCCAACCGGGAGTCAAATGCCTCGCCCCGGGTTGCGGCAGCGATTTTTCAATCAAATCCCGGATTTCGCGGGCGCGTTCGTCGGTCGTTTCGCCGCCTTCCAACAGTTCAAAAACGAGCCGTTCGACCAATTTTTCGTCCTTCGCCACGAGCCGCAACAGCAATTTATCCTTTTCTTTTTGCGGCATCCGGGCGATAGCGAGTTTGAGTTGTTCATCTAATTTTGGCATTTTCTAAATATTTTGAGGGCAAAAAAAAGACTGTGCAGGTGATTTTCAATCCAAACATTTCCGAACACCTATTCTTCCTCGGTTGTTTTGTAAATATTGCCGAGGACAAAAATCCTGTTCAATTGGGGGGTGTGTGTTTTTCATGGAATGTTTTATTTCAGATTGAAAGAAGAAAAATAGTTGGCTATTTTCCAAAAATCACAACTTTTTGCCCCAAAACTGCATAACTTTCAAAGTTTCATTTTCATCGCCCCAATCTTTCCATGACATTTGGCAAGTAAAGTTTTCCCATTTTTCAAAGCCTTTTTTTATCCAAAAATCATCGAGCGGATGGTAATTCTGTGGGCAGCGGGGGTGGTTTTTCGGGCGAGCGACCGCACACAAAACTGCGATTTCAAAACCGTTTTTTCGAGCAAAATTTTCCTGCTCGTTCATAAAATTGTGCCCAAAACCATGCCCTCGAAATTCGGACAACAACACCAATTCTGAAATATAAAAAATCTTGGAAACATCCATTTTCCGCTCCAAAAACGGCGTTTGAACTTCGACGGATTCGGCCGCGAGCGGCAGTCCGGTGGCTGCACCGATGACTTTTCCATTTTCAAAAACGACCACGATTGCGCCAGTTTTGGTTTCCAAAAATTTTTGCAAATAGGCCTTTTCATAATCCATTTCGCCGTGGTATAAATATGGGAATTCGGCAAAAACGGCAATTCGCAGCCGAGCGATGTCTTCCAAAAATGGTTGGGCAGCCTCGCCGGAAAATGTTTGAACGTTCATTTTGAAAACTATTTGGAGGTCGGAATTTATTCCGACCAATTTATGCAAGTCCTTGAAAATCAAAAAATTAGAACTTTTGGTCGGAATAAATTCCGACCTCCATTTTAGTAATTTCCGCCAAAATTTCGTCCGTCCGAACCACCCAAGCCTGGCCGTCGGCCACGATGATTGGCCGTTCAATCAGCACCGGATTTTCAACCAAAATCCGAACCCATTCGGCATCAGTGAAATTTTTTCCCTGAAATTTTTCCAGAAAAACAGGTTCTTTTTTCCGGACAATTTCGAGTGGACGTTTGCCCATAAATTGCAGTATATCAACGAGTTCGGTTGCGGTGGGCGGTGTTTTCAGGTATTCGATAATTTCAAATGGCTGGCCGGATTGCTCCAAATTTTGGAGCGCGCAACGGCTTTTTGAGCAGCGGGAGTTGTGGTAAATTTTTAGCATGATTTGGCTTTTTTCAAAAAATTTTTGGGCAAATTAAACACCGTGGAAATTCGCTATTTTTGCAACTCAAAAGTAAAATTTTAAAAATGAAAATCACCCACCTGCGCCGATTCGCCGTTTTTTCGGCCACTTTTTTGATGATTTTTTCCTGCAAAAATACACCAGCCGAAAAACCAAAAACCCAAACTTCGGAAACCACAGCCCTCTCGCCTGAGGCGAGACTCGACAAAAAATGGTGGAAAGAAGCCATCGTTTATCAAATCTACCCGCGCAGTTTCAAGGACTCCGACGGCGATGGCGTGGGTGATCTGAAAGGCATCATCGCCGGGCTGGATTATGTGAAAAGTTTGGGGGTGAATGTCATCTGGCTGAACCCGATTTACGGCTCGCCGAACGACGACAACGGCTACGATATCTCTGATTATCAGGCGATTATGCGAGAGTTTGGCACGATGGCCGACTTCGATGCGATGCTCAAAGCGATGCACGAACGCGGCTTGAAAGTGGTCATGGATTTGGTCGTCAACCACTGCTCGGACGAGCACGAATGGTTCAAACAGGCGCGGTCGTCGCGCGAAAATCCGTACCGCGATTATTTTCACTGGTGGCCTGCCGAGCGAGGAAAACCCGCCGAGCGGTTCAGTTTTTTCGATATCAAAAACGATGCGTGGGAATTGGACAAAAAAACGAACGCCTATTATTTGCACTATTTTTCGGACAAGCAGCCCGATTTGAATTGGGAAAACCCAAAACTCCGCGCCGAAATTTTCAAAATGATGCAGTTTTGGTTCGACAAAGGCGTGGACGGTTTTCGGATGGACGTGATCCCGATTATTTCAAAAGACACGACTTTTCCGCCGATGCCCGAAAAATTCAAAGGCGATTGGGGAAAATTTTATGCGAACGGGCCGAACATCCACGAATATTTGCAGGAAATGAACCGCGAGGTTTTGTCAAAATACGACATCATGACGGTGGCCGAAGGCATGGGCGTTTCGACCGACGACGTGCTGAATTTTGTGGACGCCGACCGCCACGAACTCAACATGGCCTATCATTTTGAAGGCGTGAGCCTCGGTTATTTGCCCGGCGAATTCAAAGCACCCGACCCGGCGGGGCTGAATTTGGTGGAATTTAAAAAACTTTACAGCCGCTGGGACGAGGTTTTTTCCCAAAAAGGCTGGGGCACGATTTACCTCGGTAACCACGACCAGCCCCGGATGTTGACCCGTTTTGGCAACGATTCGCCGGAGTTCCGGGAGGTTTCTTCCAAAATGTTGACCACGTTTTTGATGACGATGCGCGCCACGCCGTACTATTATTTTGGCGACGAACTGGGCATGAACAATATCAAATTTGAGAAAATCGAGGATTACCGCGACATCGAATCCATCAATATGTACAAAAAAACCAAAAACGAGGGCGGCGATTTGAAACGATTTTTGGAAAACCAAAAAACCGGGGCGCGGGACAACGGGCGCACGCCTTTTCAGTGGGACAACACCAAAAACGCGGGTTTCACGACCGGCACGCCGTGGCTGAAAGTGAACCCAAATTACGGGACGGTAAATGTTGCGGCGCAGGAAAAAGACCCAAATTCTATCCTTAATTATTTCCGGAAAATCGTCGCGCTGCGAAAAGGAAACGAGGTTTTGATTTATGGAAAATACACCTTGCTCGATGCCTCGAACCCGGATGTTTATGCTTATTCTCGTGAATTGAATGGCAAAAAACTGTTGGTTTTGCTCAATTTTAAAGCAAAAACGGCGGCGGCGAACACGGGTTTGGATTTGTCGAAAGCCAAAATTTTGATTGGAAATTATGCCTCGCCGTCCAAAAATGGGGAATTGAAATCGTATGAATCTGTTATTTTTGAACTGTAAAAATCGGTCGCAAACAAGATTTGTCAACTTTTAAAAAGTTGACAAATCTGCCGCTTTTTCAATCTCACCCAATAAATTTTCTCAAATTTTTTAAATGAAAAACACCAACTTTCTTCTGCTCTCCATTTTGGCGATTTTGATTTTTTCCACAAATTCCTGCCAAAATTCCACTTCCGAAAAACCCAAAACCCAAACTTCTGCGCCGCCCCTCGACAAAAAATGGTGGAAAGAAGCCGTCGTTTACCAAATCTACCCGCGCAGTTTTCAGGACTCGGACGGCGATGGAATTGGTGATTTGAAAGGCATCATTTCACGTTTGGATTACATCAAAAGTTTGGGTGTCGATGCCGTTTGGCTGAACCCGATTTATGCCTCGCCGAACGCCGACAACGGCTACGATATCTCTGACTATCAGGCGATTATGCGCGATTTCGGGACGATGGACGATTTCAATAATTTGTTGAAAGGCATGCACGACCGGGGCATCAAATTGGTCATGGATTTGGTCGCCAACCACTGCTCGGACGAGCACGAATGGTTCAAACAATCCCGAAGCAGTCGGGACAATCCGTACCGCGATTATTTTCATTGGTGGCCTGCGGAAAAAGGAAAACCCACGCCGAGGTTCAGTTTTTTCGATGTCGAAAGCGATGCATGGCAATTTGACAAAAAAACGAACGCCTATTATTTGCACATTTTTGCAGAAAAACAGCCCGATTTGAATTGGGAAAACCCAAAAGTGCGCGAAGAAATCTATAAAATGATGCGTTTTTGGCTCGACAAAGGCGTGGACGGTTTTCGGATGGACGCGTTTCAATACATCTGCAAGGACACGACTTGGCCGGTTTTTCCGCCCGGTTATGAAAAAGACATCATCAAATGGTACGGAAATGGCCCGCATTTGCACGACCACATCCAAGAAATGAACCGCGAGGTTTTGTCAAAATACGATATCATGACAGTTGCCGAAGGTGCCGGAACGTCGCCTGCCGATGCCATGAAATGGGTCGACCCCGACCGCCACGAACTGAACATGGCCTACCATTTTGAGGGCATGGACATGGGGCAGGTGGCCGGAAAATTCAAAGTTCCCGACCCGGCTGGCCTTGATTTGGTCAAAATGAAACAGATTTACACCCGATGGAGCGATGGTTTTGCGGAACGCGGTTGGGTCAGCATGTACCTCGCGAGCCACGACCAACCGAGAATGTTGACCCGCTGGGGCAACGATTCGCCTGAATTTCGGGACGTTTCTTCCAAAATGTTGAACACTTTTATTCTTTCGATGCGCGGCACACCGTATTGTTATTATGGCGATGAAATCGGAATGTCCAATATTAAATTCGATAAAATCGAATATTATCAAGATATCGAAACCATCAACCAGTACAAAAAAGCGAAGGCTGCCGGCGAGGATTTGCAGGAATTTCTCAAAAACCAAAAAATCATGGCGCGCGACAACGGTCGCACGCCATTTCAATGGGATGCCACGCCGACCGCCGGTTTTTCGACCGGGAAATCTTGGCTGAAAACCAACCCAAATTGCGCGACGACAAACGCCGCAGCGCAGGAAAACGACCCGAATTCTCCGCTCAATTATTTTCGGAAAATGATTCGCCTGCGGAAGGAAAACGAGGTTTTGATTTATGGAAAATACACTTTGCTCGATGCCGCAAACCCGGATGTTTATTCCTATTCTCGTGAATTAAACGGACGAAAACTGTTGGTTTTGCTCAATTTTAAAGCAAAAACGGCTTCGGCGAACACGGGTTTGGATTTGTCGAAAGCGAAAATTTTGATTGGAAATTATGCTTTGCCGTCGAAAAATGGAGAATTGAAACCGTACGAATCTGTTATTTTTGAACTTTAAAAATCGGTCGCAAACAAGATTTGTCAACTTTTTAAAAGTTGACAAATCTGCCGCCTTTTCATATTTTTGCCCATAAATAAATCAAAATCACATGGAATTAGCAGCAGTTGCAACAAATCCGCTGGCAATTTTGAAGCCCACCATTCCGCCTCGACTTTATACTTTGGAAGAATATCTGCGCCGCGAAGAGCGCTCGGTCGAGAAGCATGAATATTATGATGGCAAAATAATTCAATTACCAATGGCAAAATTCAACCATAATGCAATCTCGGCAAACACCATCACCGCTATCAAAAATGCAGCCCGCCAAATTGGCAAACGACTTTTGGTCTTGTCGAGCGACCAACAAGTTTACTTGCCAAAATTAAATTTTGGATTGTACCCCGATGCTCTGGTCATTTGCGAAAAACCTTTGTTTTGGGATGACAACGAAGTGTTGCTTATCAACCCACTTTTAATTGTGGAAGTGCTGTCGAAAAGCACGGGCGGGTACGACAAAAAAGGCAAATTTGAAGAATACAAAACCCTCCAATCCCTCAAAGAATATGTGCTGATTGAACAAAACGATTATTCGGTCGAGTCCCGTTTCAGGGAAGAACCAAACCTTTGGCGGGAGACTTTTGCAACCGACATAAATGACTCAATTCATTTAAAATCAATTGGTTGCACCATTTCGCTGGCCGATATTTACGAAGAAATAGAATTTCAGCCGCCAGCCAAAAAGAAATCACGATAGCCATGCCCGAAGTAAAAATCCTCACCCAAAAAACCGAAATGCTGCCACTTTACCCGCTCATCCGGCAACTCAGCCCGGGGGTCAGCGAAGAACAATTTGCGTTTCGCCTCGACGATATGTTGGCGCACGGCTATCGGATGGCCGCTGTTTTTGAAGGCGAAGTATGCCTCGGATTGTCGGGTTTTTGGGTCAGCACCAAAATTTACAGCGGTCGGTACATGGAATTGGACAACGTGGTGGTTTCTGAAAATCACCGCTCGGCTGGCGTTGGGCAGATTTTGACCCTTTTTTTGGAAAAAATCGCGCGGCGCGAGGGCTGCGAAATGTTGATGTTGGATGCGTATTTGGAAAATGAGCGCGGCCACAAATTTTACGAACGGCATGGTTTTGTGAAAAAGGGGTATCATTTTTTGAAGAAAATCTGACCCAACGTTTTCAAGTTTTGGAGTGTCTTTTCAATAAAAAAATCTTCAATTATGAAAAGACTTCTTGCCATTTTCTGCTTTGCATTTTCAATGCAAACGGTTGACTGCCAAACATTTACCGAAAAAATCCAAATCAAGTGCGGCGACATGGCCCTTGTCAGCCCGCTCGGCTACCCAACTTGGAACGCCCCCCATATTCTCCAAAAACCGGCACTTGGGCATGCCATTTTGATAGGTGATTTTATCGCGCCCAATGCTTTGGAATACACCGCACCATCCTGTTTTATCGGTTTCGACACCGTTGTGATTGATTGCGCCCGCGCCACCCAAATCACCTGCGACACGGGCATTTATATTTTTGAAATTTCTTGTGGAGAGGTGATTTCGCCAATTTTTGCAAACGTCGTTGGTTGCCAAGATTCGATTTATGTCGGGAATTTGAGCGGGTGGTGGTTTCCCCAAATTTTGGATTCAGCGCAGCATGGTTTTTCAAAAATCATTTTTGAGCCAACCGACGGTGCAGGTGTCTTTTACCGTCCGGATTCCGGTTTTGAAGGTTTGGATTTTGTGAAAGTCACGCTCGGCGGCAGTGGCGGTCTCGACACCTTGCTTTATATTTTTCAGGTTTACTGCGATTTGACTTTGAAAAATGATGAACCAACTGCCAAAATGTTGCCCATTTTTCCAAATCCGACGAGCGATTATGTGCAGTTTGATTTTGAAAGTGAAATTGTAAAATTGGAGATTTTCAACGCCGTCGGGCAAGTTTTTTTTCCAAAAATGATCTCGCCTGAGGCGAGAGAAAATGGGCAAACGATTTTGACAATTTCGCATTTGCCGGAAGGCGAGTATTTTGTTTTTGGTAAAACGGGAACGGGGAGTTTTTTGGGTAAGTTTTTGAAAATCAATTAGTTGAACTATGAACTATGAACTATGAACTATGAACTATGAACTATGAACTATGAACTATGAACTGAATTATAAATTTCGAGCCGTTTATCGTTCATAGTTCATAGTTCATAGTTATTCGTTCTACCAATCGCCGCCAGCCCCGCCGCCGCCGCCGAATCCGCCGCCAAAAGAATCGCCGCCACCACCCCAGCCGCCGCCGCCGGAATTTCCCCAGCCGCCGCTGTTTCCGCCGCCACCGATAAACCAACCGCCGCCGCCCCAACCGGAGTTGCGGCGATTGACGCCACCGTTGGACAAAAGTGAATTGCCACCGCCTTTCTTTTCAATCCAATACATAATTAAGGCAATTAAAAGGAAGCCCAAAAAAATGACCCAAACCGGGAAACCTTTTTTACCACGTTCCTCGGCTTTGAATTCGCCAGCAAGGGCTTGGATGATAGCAGTCGTGCCGTCGTCCAAACCTTTGAAATAATTATTTTTTTGCAATTCTGGAATGATGACATTCCGCGAAATGCGGGCGGCCAAAATATCGGGCAGCGCACCTTCAACGCCGTAACCTGTGGCGATAAAAATGCCCCGGGCGGGTGGTTCGGTTTTGACGAGCACCACGATTCCGTTGTTTTTTCCTGCCCGACCGATGCCCCACTGTTTCAAAAGTTCGGTGGCGTAGCCCGATTTGTCGTAGTCGCCGATGTCTTTTCGAATCATCACGACGATTTGGGTAGATGTGGAATCAGAATATCGGGCGAGCTTGTATTCCAAACGGGCAATTTCGTCGGGCGTCAGCCAGCCGGAATAGTCGTGGACAAATTTCGCCGGGACGGGTTTGTCCGGGAAAATTTTTTCCCCGTCGGCCTGTCCGGCCAGCGAAGCAGCCAGAAAAAAAAGAAAGAAAACACCGAGCAGGCACTTTCTTTTTTTGAAAAAATCAACCATAAATAATCGCATCTGGCAGTTCATTTTCGTCACCGGGCATTTCTGGGAAATGCTGCTGCAACTGTTGACCAATTTGTTTGATGACTTTGCTGATGCCTTGGGCATATTCTCCGGCGACGAAATGGTCGCGGAGCAGTTGTTTTTCGGCATCCCAAAACTGAAAACCAACTTGTTCGTGAATCCCGACATCTCCCCAAATCGCAAAATGGTGTGATTTTTCGGCCAAATAAATCAGCACGGCATTCCGGTATTTGGTATTGTACATTCCAAAAAGGTGAAAAACCTCGGAAGCACGTTCGACCGGGTGGTCACGTTGGCAAAATTCCTCGACAAAAACCCGGATTTCTCCAGTGGTTTCTCGCTCCGCCCAACGGATGGCTTCGAGGATGTGGGCTTCTTCTTCTTTTGAAAATAGCATTTTTTTGGACGTGGGATTTTTGGACGATGGACATTGGACATTGGATTTTCAAGCATTTTCCAACGTCCAACGTCCAAAATCCAAAGTCTAAAATTTGACTTGCGGTGCTTTGTCCGAACCCGGCGCGGCTTGGAACGATGGCATTTCTTTGTAACCGAACATCCCAGCAAACACGTTGTTTGGGAATTTCCGCACGAAAGTGTTGTACTCCAAGGTGGCTTCGATGAAATTGCGACGCTCGACAGAAATGCGATTTTCAGTGCCTTCCAATTGTTTTTGCAAATCCAAAAACTGGACGTTGGCTTTCAAATCTGGATAATTTTCGGCCACTGCGAGCAATCTGCCGAGTCCGGAAGAAAGTTGGGTTTGCGCGGCCTCGAATTTTTGCAAATTTTCAGCCGTCAAATTGGAGGCATCAATTTTGACTTGGGTGGCCGAGGCACGTGCTTCAACCACTTTTTGGAGGGTTTCGCCTTCAAATTTGGCGTAGCCTTTTACGGTTTCGACCAAATTCGGGATCAAATCGGCGCGGCGTTGGTACACATTTTCGACTTGCGACCAAGCGGCTTTCACTTTTGCATCGCGGGTAATCGCACCATTATATGTGTTGCAAGTGGAGCAGCCGCCGATGAGTAAAAAAGCACCGAGAACGATGAGCAAAATTCTGTTCATTGAGTTTTGAAAATTTTATGATTTGAAATGATTTTGAGTTTAGACGATGGATTTTGGACTTTGGACACACCAAAATTTAATGGTCAAAAATCCAACGCGCAATGTCCTTTTCGAGGCGAAAGTAGACGATTGCCGGAATTTTTTCGATAATAAACTAAGTCTATTCCGTAAAATTGAAAGTGTCGGGTAGCCGCGATAAATATTTTTCGCATTATTTTTTAACTAATAATACCTTTGTGCTTGTTGCATTTTAATCAGACAAACACACTCACCGCGTTTTGAACCGCACGAATTGACTTCGACATTTTTGATTTTTCTCAAATTGAGCGAAGCCTTTCCTAATTCCGATTTTTTTTTATTCCCACGCGCTTCTTTTGGTCTCTCGGCCAAAGCAAATCGGCAATTTTTTTACTTAAACTTTACATTTTTTTATCAACATGAAAAAACTTCAACTTTTCACATCGTCCGCATTTTTTGCCATGGCGATGCTCTTTTGTTCTTTTCAAACGTCGGCTGCAAATATCAGTGGCCGGGTTTGGGATGATTTGAACACCAATGGTATTCAAGACCTCGGCGAACCGGGGATGTCCAGCATCTGGGTTTTGTTGCAAGATGCAAACGGCAACCAATTGGATGGTAAATTGACCGGCGCAAATGGTTCATATTCCTTTTCGAATGTGGCTGCGGGGACTTACATCCTGAAAATTGCGAACCCTGGCGGGGACTACAATTTTACCTATCCAAATCAAGGAGACGACGGCAAGGACAGCGACGCTTCCGTTTTGGGATTGGTAAATTTCACGTTGACCGCTGCCCAAAATGTGGTTTACGACGCTGGTTTGACCATCACCAACCTGGGTTGTTTCACGCCGGTGATTATCACAATTACCAACATTTTGTGCAACAATAACGGCACGCCGTGCAATCCGGCGGACGACACGTTCACATTTCAATTGACAGCTACCGGCGGCACCGGTGCTTGGGGTTGGGATTTGCCGGCACTTGGAATTTTGATGTTTCCGTATGGCACGCCGCGCACTTTTGGGCCGTACCCGGTTTCGGGCGGCCCGGTTTCTTTGACCATCAAAGACCATGACAACATGGATTGCACGGCCAGCGTCACGGTCACTCCGCCGACTTGCGCACCTCCGCCGGCAGTTTTGACTTTGACTTGCGCAGCCAACGAAACGGTTTTCACCGACCCGGGCAAAGAAACTTGGACGGTTGTTCCAAAACTGCCAACGGCATCCACCACCTGTCCAACTGGCGGCGTGACGATCACCCAAACTGGCGGCCCAGTGGCTGGCACGAAAGTGGTTCCGGGGATGTACACTTTCACTTTTAAAGCTGTGGACGAATGTTGCCAAGAAAAAACTTGCACTTACAAAATCACCGTGAAATCGCCTTGTGATACCTACATTCAGGGCCCGACCATCGTGGATTTGTTGGAAATCGTGACCAACGCGACCCACCACAAAACGTATTGCATGCGCGTGACGAACACGAGCAACAGCCCGATGACTTATGCTGCGTTCTCTTTGCCAAACGGAATCGTGGCCGAATCACCTGCCGACAATGCAATTTACACTGCGCCGAGCGGTAGAAAATATCAGGTGCGCAACCCAAATTTCTCGCCATTTTATTCCATCCGATTCAAAACGGCTCCCGGCACGACGGGGATTTCGGGCGGTCAATCTGACATTTTCAAATACACTTTGCAGCCGCAAACCAATCCATGGAACATCCATGCGATTGTCCGCACCGAGCCTAAAATTTTCAACGACTGGTATCTTTCGACTGCCGATTGCATGCCGCCTTTGAAACCAAATGGCACGAGCACCGATGAAATTTATGCAACAAGTGATGAACCAACCGACCCTGCAGTTGACTATCGCGGTGATTTGGAAAATGGTAAATTTGCAGCCTACCCGAACCCAGTTGTCGGTGGTGTGGTGTCTGTCGAACTTTCAAAATGGGAAGGTCAAGCCGTAAAATTGGCTTTGTTGAATTCGCAGGGACAATTGATCCGTGCGTTTGAAACGACGGGCAGCGACGATATTTTCCAAATTTCGGTGGAAGAATTGCCCACAGGAATTTATTTCCTGCGCGGCGTCAGCGAAAACAAAGAAGTGGAAACGCTTCGTTTGACTGTTAAAAACTGAAATTGAGATATTGGGATATTTTCCCAAAAAAAAGGCCGAGCGGTTGCAACTGCTCGGTCTTTTTTTTGGGAAAATATCCCAATATCCCAATTTCAATTCCCGGCTGATTTTTTCCGGGTTTCTTGGAAAATCACCTGCCCTTTTTTCAATTTTCCAACCTGCTCCGCCTCGATTTTTTGTTTTCTTCTTTCTTTGAAAAATTGAAGCAACTGTTTGATATCCATAGGTTTACCATTCAAATTTCGATGCCACGCGACGATGACCACATCGGCCATATCGTCCGGGTAAGTCACGCCGGCGGTGCGGAAATAATGCGACAGCCGCGAGCCTTCAAAAAATGACCAATTCATAATTATCCATTTGCCGAGGGAGCCGTGGAGATACATGGTCACGCTGTCTTCGTTGATTTTTTTAAATTTCCCCTGCGACTCCGGCGCGGAAAGTTTGGTGAGTTGCAGACAGGCATCCTCCAAATTTTTGGGGATGTAAACCCCGCCGATTTTGTCTTTTTTGATGCGTTCCTGATATTCTTTTTCAAATTCGGCCTCCGACGATGGCGGGGCAGCGTCTTGTTTTTCCTTTTCTTTTTGGGCAAACATCGAAATTGTGGGGAACGAAAAAAGAAACAGCGATAAAATTGCGGTGCGAAAATTCATATTCATAAAGCAGTTTTTTTTAAAATGTCCAAAATCCAAAGTCCAAAAATGCAATTCCGTTTTTCAAATTTTGAATTTTCTCTGGTTCAGATTTTGGTCTGGTTGATTTTTTGGTTGGTCAGCGAGTGGCTGGCGAACCTTTTAACGCTCATTCTTTTGCCGATGTTATTGGCGATATTGGCATTGGCCATGATTTCGGAATGGATCGAAAAATCGAACGTGCCGCGAAGATATTTTTATTTGATGGCAATTTCGGTGGCTGCTCCGGTGGTGGCTTTTGTGGTTTACTTTGTAATTCACACCCTGTTTTCATCTGGAAAAATAGAGTATTTTGCCAAATAAAAAAAGCCTAACTATCTGAAATTCAGAAAGTTAGGCTTTTAGGTGGTGGTCTCAGCGGGGATCGAACCCACATCTAAAGTTTAGGAAACTTCTATTCTATCCATTGAACTATGAGACCTTTTTTTAACTATGAACTAAAAACGCAGAACTATGAACCTCAAAAACTGGGGCAAAAATAGAGTTTCAGAAGTTGAACCGACAAGTAAAATTCAGTGGGAAAGCAATCTCAACAAACGTTTGTAATTTCATCTCAAACATCTACTTTTGCGACTGCTTTTTTGAAAGGCGAAAAATTATTGATTTAAATTACTGATTTTCAACTAATTAGAACAGAAAAAATGGCTTTAATCGGAAAGATTCGACAAAACAGTTGGTTGCTGATTGTGTTGCTGGCGTTGGCACTCGGCGGGTTTATTTTGATGGATATGATGGGAAACATGAATCGCAACAGCTCAGCCGACATTAATACGCTCGGAAAAGTGAACGGTTCTATCATCGATCGGCAGGAATTTGGCCGGTACGAAGATGTGATTTACGGCGGCGCTACAGGCGACCCATACCAAAGACAAGCTTCCATTTGGAATTATTTTGTGGAAAAAGCATTGGTCGAAAAGGAAGCCGAGGCTTTGGGTCTCGGCGTTGGCCGCGATGAATTGCGCGACCTGCAATTTGGTGCAAACCCCAGTCAAATGCTCCAACAACGGCAGTTTACCCCCGAAATGTTGCAGCAAATCATGGCGATGGTGGACGGAACCGCTGAATTTCCACAAGATGGTCGCCTGCGCACTTATTGGGCGGAGCAAGAAAAAGAAATCCTGAAAGAACGCCTCCAAAGCAAAATCACGGGCATGATCGCCAAAGGCATTTACGCCCCGGCGTGGCAGGCCGAAATGGCTTTTCGCGAAAACAACGAGCGGATCGATTTTTTGTACACCCGCGTGCCTTTCGACAAAGTGGCCGACACGGATTACAAAGTGACCGATGCCGATTATGCCGCATATTTGAAAGAAAATGCCAAACAGTATTACAATCACGAGGAAAATCGCGTGATTGATTACGTTGCGATTGACGTGATTCCAACTTCGCAAGACACCGCAACTTCCCGCGCAGGCTTGGCAAGTTTGGTAGAAAAATTCCGCGCAGCGGCAACTCCCAAAGACGATTCCACTTTTATTTCAGCAAATCAGGGCGAGATGAACCCTGCTTTTTTGAAAAAAGACGCATTGCCACCGGCTGTTTCGGCTGAGTTGACAGCAGCGGCGGTCGGCACTGTGGTTGGGCCATATTTGGATGGAAATACGTTTGCGATTGCAAAAATTTTGGAGCGCAAATCTGTTCCAGATTCAGTTCGCGCCCGTCATATTTTGACAAAAACGCCCGGCCCGGCTGGCGAAGCATTTATTGATTCTTTGAAAACCGTCATCGAAACGGGCAAAGGCAATTTTGCAGATTTGGCAAAAATCCACGGCACCGACGGCACGAAAGAAAAAGGTGGCGACCTCGGATTTTTTGCCAGCGGCGCGATGGTTCCTGAATTCAACGATTTGTGTTTTGGCAAGGCCGAGCAAGGCAAATTGTACAAAGTGCAAACCCAATTTGGCTGGCATTTGGTGGAAGTCACCGGGAAAAAATTCCTGACCAACGAATCCAGCATCCGAATTGCGACCGTCAAACAACGCATCGAGCCGAGCAAAAACACCCAGCAAATTGCAAAAGACAAAGCAATTCAACTCACTTCCACTGCAAAAACTGCTGTCGACCTCGAAAATAAAGCAAAAGAAATGGGGCTGACGATGCAATCATCTACACCGCTCAAATCTTCTGATTACACTTTGGGTGCGCTCGGAAGTGGAAATACGGCTGTGGAAATGATCCGCGCTGCTTTCAAAACTGATAAAACTGGCCTCGTCAACAAAGAATACTTTGTTTTCGCAGATGCCGACGGCGGATTTTTTGATGGAAAATATGTAGTCACTGCCCTGAAAACCATCACGCCGAAAGGCGACGCGACGGTGGCGGCAGTGAAAGAACAAATCGAAATGCAGGTAAAAAACCGGGCAAAAGCAAAATCAATCATCGCAAAAATCACGAATGCAGGTGATATTTCTGCGGTTGCTGGCCAATTTGGAGTAACGGTTGACTCGGCTCGCGGCGCAACTTTTATGTCGAGCAGTTTGCCAAATGTGGGTGCCGAGCCAAAAGTTGTCGGCACCGCTTTCCGTTTGAAAAATGGCGAAACCGCCGGCCCAATTGATGGAAATACCGGCGTTTTTGTCGTCAAAGCCATCATGGACAAACCGGAAGGTGCTTTGCCGCCCGACATGACGATGTTCCGTCGGCAGGCCGCTTCTTCTGCAAGTTCAAATGTGAAAGGCCGCTTGTTTCAAATTTTGAAAAAATCAGCAGAGATCGATGATTTGAGGAATCGTTGATTTTATGGGTTTTGAAAAAAAATTCGATAAAAAAGACCAACCGTTTGCACGGTTGGTCTTTTTTTTATGAATTTTTTAAAAGATAAAAAACGCCCCCGATTTCAAAATTTTTGAATCAGCAGCCAGCCGCCAGAAATAAGTGCCGGGCGGCAAACCCGCAAGCAAAACCTGCTCTGCAAAATCCCCGTTTTGGAGTTCCTGCTGTTTGGCCAATTGCCCGATGGAATTAAAAAGCGAGAACTCCAATTTTCCAACACCTATGATTTCGGGGTGCGCCACCCAGACAAATTCGGTGGAAGGATTGGGAAAAACCCGCACCGAGGTTTCATTTTTCGGCAGCGGCACAACCGTCGAGGTGATGCCAACTTCCACAAAGCGGCAAAGCGAATCGCACTGCCCGGCCTCGTTGCAGGCCGTCAAACAGACCTGATATTTTCCCGGAAGTGGGAAAACATGGCTGGGATTGGGCAAATTGCTGGTGCCGCCATCGCCAAAATCCCAGTGCCATGAAACTGGATGGGCATAAGACAAATCAAAAAAACCGACGGCCAGCGGACTGGTCACGCTGTCCAGTTCGCTGCGCCAAAATGACCAGATCGGGGCATTCACTCCTGCCGTGTCGCATGGGCTGCCCGGCAAATCATATAGACGATAATTGGGGAAAATGGGCGGATTGAATTGAACATGAGCTGGCAAAAGCAAATCGTGGCCCCGGTAATCGCAAGCAAGTCCTGGTTCGTCCGGGCGATGGATGGTGTGCAAAACATTCACCCCATTGCCAGAGGTGATGTAAATTTTTCCGTCCGGGGCAAGTTGTGGGGCAAATGGCCCTGCGAGAAGGCCATAAATTGAAAGCCAATTGTCTATTTCGCCAACCAGAACAGCGGTTGAAGAAATATTGGAAGCCCATGTGTCAAATTGATAAACTCGCCGTAAATCATTTGAAATATACAAATATCGCCCACCCGGAGCAAAAGCAGTGATCGAAGCATTACTGAATGTATCGGGCAAAAGGATATTGATCGGGTTTGAAAAATTGCCAGTGCACCTGTCAAAATCATAGATTTTTACAATTGGCGGTTTGCCCGCACCGCACCGGACAAACTTCGAGCCGTCGGGCGAAAAAACGCAACCGAGGCTGTTTTCAGAATCCCAAGCTGCTTCCGGCTGTCGAATATATGACCCATGAACACCCGCCGAATCCAGCAAATGCAGGTAATATGTGCTTCGGTTTTCTTTGGGTGTCACCAACCACCAATCGCGCCCGTTACCGTGCCTGACCGCAGTCTGGATGTTGTTGAGCGAATCGGAAACCAAAAACTGGTTTTTCTGCACCACTTTGCCCAAGCCTCCATTGGCAGACATATCAATTTCGGTAAAAAGCAAATCCTGAACCGGAGAACTTTGGTATCGCCTTAAATGAAATAAGATATACCTGTCCGAATGATTTGGATACGGCATGCTCACCATGCTCAGCAAGCCCGGATAGCCCGATGTGCCACACCAAGAGTTGGCGATGTTTCCCGGATTGATGCCTCCGCCGTTTTCCATGATTTGATGTTCGCGATTGGCAATGGCGCAGCCGTTGGTGTAGAATTGGAGTTCGCCTTTACTATTAGAAACCGAACATGGAGTTTTTATTTTTAAAACTAAATCAAACCAAGTAGTTTGGGGAAAGCCATTATTGAAAGTCATATTGTTTCCTCCAAAAAACTGGGCTTGTGTACCGCCCGGATAGCCCGTTATCCATGTGTTATCATATTTGTCTTGCGTGTAGGCTATTTGGAATTGAAAGGCGATAATCATCGCCAAAGTGAGCAATGATTTTCTGTAAAACATTTCAACGTATTTTTAAGAATAGAAAATAGTCTGCCGGAAATTATTTCCGGCAGACCAAGTGAAGTTTTCAAAACACGCTGATTATTTTATTACAGAAAATTTTTGTAATGCAGTTCCTGTATTTCTATTTTCTGCTCCCCAATCCGGGTCATTGTAAGTTGCTGTCCAATGATTGTGTTGGCAAAACTGCTGCCCAATTTGGGCATTTCCATCCACCAAAAAACCAGCCGTGTACCCCGAACCCGAAGCAGCCGAGCTGTGGTGGTCTCCAATGGAATTCAAACCAATAATAGAAGGCTCGTTGTCATCCCGAAAATGGAATCCACGCAATGTATTTCTGCTTACATTTTCGCAAACTACCCACGGCCCCGCATCCATAAAATGGAATCCACACATTCCGAAGTCGAAATTGTTGCCTGCATTTCCAATCACTTGATTGTCCAACATAATATTCCCCGCAGATTCTCCGTCGTGTGGATGAATTGCCCACCGATTTCGGAGAAAAACACTGTCCTTGTTAATAGGCAGGATAAAATTTCTGAAAATCAAATTATTGGGTGTGCTGCCCACTTCTATATCAATAAATGGGCTATTTACGGGGCTAAAACTTGGAAATGTACCACCGTGAAACACCAGAAGGCGGTTGTCATTGACCCACAAAACGGAACTTTCAGCATTGCCGCCCATCGCAGGTCTTGAAGCAATCCCACGGCGTTGACGGTTCCAATAAGTTTGAATTGTTATATCTGTTCCATTGCACATGATTAATTGCGGTTGAACGTGTTAGGGTAATCCCTGTTTTTGAATTTGGAACCACACCTACTCCTCCTGATGTAGTCGCGCCCCCATCTATCGTCAAATTGTTGTTGTGAATATTAATTTCTTCGGCATTTTGATTCAAAGCAGATTCAATATTATTTGTTTCACAATTGGTATGAACGCCAGCAGCAAGGTTCAAATCCACCCCTTCTGCCCGAACATCCCGGCGGTTGTGGTCAAATGTATTTTTAAAAGATTGGGAAGCATCCCAAAAATTGACCGCCCCGGAAATGTTCGCCGTGCCACCGATGGCATGGATGCCGTTCCCGACATTGCAATTAAAACTTCCGAGGTTGAAGTTTAAAAGCGAACTGGATGAATAAATGCCGTCTTGCATATTTCTAAATCCGTTTGTGGTTAAAGCAAAAGTGAGAAGCGGGGCACCAATCGAAGCAACTGTATTATCCAAGTAAATCCCGGCAGTAGACCTCAATGTGCCACCGATTGGGCAGTAAAGTGGGGAAGTACAATTAAATTGATTGGCAATTATCAACGCATTTGCCCATTTTGCACGGATATAAATGCCGATGTCGTTCCGATTAAATGAATTGAACGCGATGATGATGTTGGAGGAACTGCTGTAAATTTGGATGGCCTTTCGGGCATCCTCAACAAAATTGTTTTCAAATTCTAACTGTCCCATTTCTTCGATCAGGATTCCATTCCAGCCATTGACATTTTCACTAAAATATTTTGAGTAAAAACTGCTCAATTTGCCGCCACCGATCACTTGGATGCTGCCATGCGGCCCAAATTTGATAGCACAATCCAAAATCGTAAAATGTGTGTTGACCGTCAGCAAACTGTTGATGAAAACTTTTTTGCCCGTCCAACCAGTAACACTTAAACCAGAGGTAAAAGTGGGCGAGGTAATTTGGGTCGTTGTCTCAAAATTTGGGTACTGGTCGCACAACTTGATGTTGTTCACAGGCCACGGGCATACGTTTTGTGCGGGGCAGGTTTTGTCAAAAATCAGGAGAATGGCAAGCAGTCCAAAGATTTTTAAAGTGCCGCGAAGTGCCGCGAAGTGCCGCGAAGTGCCGCGAAGTGCCGCGAAGGAATAATTGTCTTTCATAAAAAGAGCATTTAAGGAGGTGAAATAAAAAAGGTTAATTGCAGGAAACAAACCTAAACATTTTATTTTCACAAAAAAGTTAAATTTTTTGTACAAGCAAAATCCGATTATGTAAAATTTATGAAATCAAAGGGTTAACTTTTTCATCCGGCTAAAAAAAAATTAGCAACTCCCGACCTTTATTTTTAAAACAAGGCGTTGTTCTTTATCCTCAATTTTTTGAAAATGAAAAAACTCACCCGCATCCTTTTGCCCACCATTTTGCTCGCCGCCCTCGCCTTTTTTTGGTGGGTCATGTTCGGCATCGTCTGGCCGTATACTTCCGGCGAAACCGACCTCGATTTTTTGCAAAGCAAACAGCACATCATCCACCTGCGACCTTATCGATGGTCATTTTACCTGCATATTTTCAGCAGTTTGTTTGTGTTGGCCGCTGGTTTGACCCAATTTTCGGGAAATATTTTACAAAAAATACCGACGCTGCACCGTTGGGTGGGCAAAATTTATGTCGCAATCGTCCTGTTTTTCAGCGGCCCGGCGGCTTTGGTGATGTCGTGGTATGCCAACGGTGGGTCGGTGGCGAAAGCGTCTTTTATCACTTTGAGCATTTTGTGGTGGTGGTGCACTTGGCAGGGTTGGCAATTTATCCAAAACGGAAATGTGCAAGAACACGGACGTTGGATGATCCGAAGTTATGCCCTCACTTTTTCGGCCATCACGCTGCGGCTGATGCAATTTGGGCTCGCCACTTTCACCGAAATTTCGCCAGAAATGGCTTATAAATTTGTGGCTTGGCCGAGTTGGGTTTTGAATTTGGCGGTCGCCGAAATAATTTTAGCCGCAACACCATGGCTGGCGTGGGTTTATGGAAAGAATCACAAATCCTATTTTTTGAAAAAATAGGATTTCTTAGCGGTCGAATTTTTTTTAAAAATCGTCGTAAAACAGTTGGTCAGAACGGCAGATGGTCAAAACTTTGCCCCACCCCACTCGACCAAAAATCCAATCATCAAATCAACCATTTTAAAAAAATGATCAGAAATCACGAAATTGACTACCGAATTTTCGGTGAAGAAATGCAATGCCTCGAAGTCGAACTCGACCCGCAGGAAACGGTGTTGGCAGAGTCCGGCAGTTTTATGTTCATGGACGACCACATCGAAATGGCGACCGTTTTCGGTGACGGCAGCGGCGAAGACAAAGGTTTTTTCGGCAAATTGATGTCCGCTGGGAAACGGGTTTTGACCGGCGAAAGCCTTTTTATGACCACCTACACCAATCAGGGTCGGGGCAAACAGCGGGTCACTTTTGCCGCACCCTACGCCGGCAAAATCGTCCCGCTCGACTTGAACCAACTCGGAAACAAGATGATTTGCCAGAAAGACAGTTTTCTGTGCGCGGCAAAAGGCGTGCAGGTCGGCATCGAATTTCAGCGGAAACTTGGCACTGGTTTGTTCGGCGGCGAAGGTTTTATCATGCAAAAACTGGAAGGCGATGGCCTTGCTTTTGTCCACGCGGGCGGCCATATTTTGAAACGCGAACTCGGCGTGGGCGAAACTTTGCGGGTGGACACGGGCTGCATCGTGGCCTACACCAACCGCATTGATTTTGATATCCAATTTATAAAAGGCATCAAAAACATGGTTTTCGGCGGCGAAGGTTTGTTTTTTGCAGTGCTCCGCGGGCCAGGAACCGTGTGGTTACAATCGCTTCCGATCAGCCGTTTGGCTGGGAAAATTTTGTCGTATGGTGCTCGCGGTGGAAAAGAGGAAGGCAGTATTTTGGGTGGTTTGGGGAATCTTTTGGATGGGCATTGATTTTTATTTTGGCTCAATTATGATTCCAAGTTGCTGTTTCAAAAAGGTGCGTAGCACCTCAATATTTGTAGAATTTTGTAGCCAAAATTTTAAAAAGGTGCGTAGCACCGGAACATTTGACATTGAAATATGACGGTGCTACGCAC
>JANNMS010000208.1:0-41722 GCA_031398055.1 Saprospirales bacterium
CCACAAAGGCACATAAGAAAACATAAGTTTTTGTTTATTATTTTTAAGCAAAACTTATGTTTTCTTATGTGCCTTTGTGGTAAAATAAACCGTGTTTCATTCTTTGGTATTCAAAACTTTGGCGATGAAACCCAAAATTTCGTCGCGTCCAGTTTTGAACTGGGCAGAAGTGATGAAATGTGGCGGCATCGTTTCCCAAGTTTTTTTGAGTTCCCGGAAAAAAGCGGCGGTGTTTCTGGCCAACTCGTTTTTGGACAGCCGGTCGGTTTTTGTAAAAAGAATGGCGAACGGAATGCCGTTTTCGCCCAGATTATTGATAAAAGTCAGGTCAATCGGTTGCGGCGGCACGCCGGCGTCCACCAAAACAAAGGCCAATTTCATGGATTCTCGGTACAACAAATAGGTGTCAATCATGCCCGAAAGTTCTTTTTGCATCTTTTTCGAAACCTTCGCAAAACCGTAGCCCGGCAAATCCACCAAATACCATTTTTCATCAATCCGAAAAAAATTGAGCAGCCGCGTTTTGCCGGGCGTGCCGGAAACCTTGGCCAAGCCTTTTCGGGCGCACAACATATTGATCAGGGAAGATTTGCCGACGTTCGACCGTCCGATGAACGCAAATTCCGGCATTCCATCTTTCGGGCATTGCTTTTCCGAAGGGTAACTCGCCACAAAAACTGCCTCTTTGATTTCCATTATTTTTGAAATTGGGTGGCAAAGGTAGCATTTTAAATCCCCCAAACAAGCGTTTACACCTCTCCGGAAACCACTTTCAATGCTTCGGAAAAATCCAAAAACCTTCGGAAAATAGAAATCAAAAAAACAAACATTGCCCAACTATCTTTGTCAAAATTTAGAAAAACACCAACCAAAAATGGACAGACTTTCCGCACTCCAACAAGATTTGAAATTGCGCCTCGTCGACGGCTTGGACATTGCACTCAAACTCCTCGGCGAGGAACTCGCCCCGACTTCTCCCAAATTCGATATTTTTATCCAATTCAAAAGCCGGTACACGTCCTATTTGAAGGCCGATATGCTCGGCGGCTTGTCGCCAAAAGAATTGGAAGGGATCTACAACCAACTCACGGCTTCGTTCATGCAGTTCGTTAATTCTTTGACCGAAAACGACCTGAAAACCATCGAACCGGCAGCAGCCAAACCCAGTAAAAAACGCGGCGAATTGCTTTACCACATCCCCGATACGATGCAACAAAACCGCCAAACCGCTTGTCGGGTGCGCGTTGCTTATTTGTTGGAAAAATTGATGACCGATTGGGAAAGCCACGATGAGGACGTGCAAAAAAACATCCGAATCTCCGAAATCATGGCCGTCGAAATGAAAAATGTGGGCGGCGAGGAGAATTTTGAAATCAGTTCGGAGAGCGAAACCGTGCAGTTTTTGGAAGACGAGGATTTTACGGAATGGCTTTTTTATGTCCGTCCGTTGCGCGAGGGCGAGTATCCGTTGTTGATAAAAGTATCGATAATCGAAGTCATTGGCGGCGAGAAAGTCAAAAAAGACGTGGTCATCGAAGAAAAAGTAATCGTGGCCACCAAAGCTGCCGAAGTTGCCCCGGTTTTTCAAAAAGCAGGTTTGGAAATGTCTTTTCAAACCATTGGAAATCAAGAAGTTGAGGCGAGCCGAGGCATTCCTGAAACTGCTGGAATCGGTTCGCCGCAGCCCGTTTCTAGTTCATCTTCGGCTGGCAATCCCAAAAAATCGGGGATGCGTGTGATGGTCCTATTTTTTGCATTTTTGATGGCCGGTGCGGCAACGATGACTGCGATGACCGCCGATTTTATCCGAGATTTTTGGTTGGCGCGGGCGACCAACACCGAAGCAGGCTACACAAAATATATTGAAAAATACAAAAACCGGGCAGAATTCAAAGGCACGGAAGAGGAAGAAAAAGCATTTTATTATCGGGCGATGGTGTCGGAACAACCCGTTTTTTCGCATGAATATTTGAACACTTTTCCGGAAGGAATCGGAAAAGCGGAGTATCGAAAAGCGGTGCTGGAACGACTTAAATTGTTGGAAACCAAAGCCGTAGATGTTTTGAAAAAAAATCCAACGGCAGGTGTTTTGAAAAAACAAGTCGAAGATTTTCCAGACCTGAACGAACTGCCGACCATTTTGGAAATCGTAAATGAACACCCGGAAATGGCCACGGAATTGCTGCCAATTTTGGAAACTGGAATCGGGGATTTGATTGGCCGGAAAAAAATTACGGTGGAGCAATTGAAAGTGATTTTGAAAAATTTTCCGGACAGCAAACTGATTGACGATGCGATAAAAAACCACCCCGAAAACATCCCGGATGATGTTGATTTGGAAAGTTTTAAAGAAAAAAATGATGGAAAAGATGAAAACGGAACGCCCCAAACCGACGGGAAAACCACCGTTCCAACCCAAAACCCGGTAAACCCAATTCCCAACGACCCAAAAAATACAGTCGTTTCTGAAAATCCAAACACCTCAACGCCGCCAAAAACGCCAATAAATCAGCCGCCCGGCAAAAATGGAGGTTTGAAAAAAACTGGGTTCAACATGGCAACCATCCCTGCGGGGACATTTTCGATGGGCGACGGGTCGGACAATGACAACTGCCGCCACCCCGTGACCATCGCAACTTTTCGGATCGGAAAATTCGAGGTGACGCAGGCCGACTGGCGGGAAGTGATGGGCGCCGACCCGTCTGACCTGCAATTTCGGCGTTGCCCAGAGTGCCCGGTTGAGGGCGTCAGTTGGCTGGACGTTGAAAAATTCATCAAAAAAGCCAACGAAAAATACCCCGGCATGAACTACCGCCTGCCAACCGAGGCCGAATGGGAATATGTGGCCCGCGGCGGTTCGGGCAGTTCAAAATATTCTGGCAGCGAAAATTTGGATGAAGTCGGTTGGTTTTACAACAATTCGAGCGACAAAACCCATATCGTCGGCACGAAAAAACCCAATGAATTTGGCATTTTTGACATGTCTGGAAATGTTTGGGAATGGTGCGCAGATGTTTTTTCAAAATATCCCTGCGATTCCAAAAATCGTGGCGACGGCATCGCGCGCGTGACTCGCGGCGGCGGTTGGCACGACACGAAAAATGAAAACCGGGTGGCCCGCCGGATCAACAATCCGCCGCACGCCCGGATAAACACGATTGGGTTTCGGCTGGCGCGGGATTGATTTTTTGACAAAAAATGAATCAAAATGACTTACACCGATGTGGATTCTTCGATGATTGACCGGGTCGGTTACGATGAAAAAGAGCAAATTTTGGAGGTGCGGTTTGTCAATTCTGGCGATTCGTACCAATACTTTGGCGTTCCGAAAACGGTGTTCGAGGATTTGTTGAAAGCCCCGTCGAAAGGGAGTTTCATGCACGAAAACGTGATTGATTGCTATGATTTTGGGAAGGTGCGGGGAAGGAAAAGGGGGCGGTGGGGCTGAATATGCCAAAAAGCAGATTTTAAAAATCCTTAAAATTCAACGGCCTCGCCGAATGGTGGATGGTAAAAATATCAATCCGAGTTTCGTCCACGATGTAATAAACGATGCGATAATTGGCGGCAAAAAGTTCTCGGACTTCTGGATGCCCATATTCCGGCACGACCCGCCCGCTGCGGGGAAACCGGACAATCATATCAACTTTGTCAAAAATCTGGTTGAGTTTCAGCCGCGCACTGAACTCGGAAATGGTCAGCCAATATGCTTCGATTTGCCCCAAATCTTCTAGCGATTTGTCCGTCCAGACAATTATTGGAGCCATTTTTTGAATCGTTTTTTGACCTCTTCGTGGGGTGTTACTTGATTGTTTTTTGATTGCTCCATCGCGGTTTCAATTTTGTAAAGAAAGAAAAGCCGCTCCATCAATTCGTCAAAAGAGAACGATTCGGGCATCTCCCGAAGTTGACCCATTACTTTTTCGCGTTCGATTACCATTTTCCTGAAAATTAAATTTGAAGTGAAAATATGGACAAAGAAAAGGGTTTTTATACGAAGGTAAGTTCAAAACCGCCATTTTTGAAAACGCGCTTGCCCATCCTGCTCTGTTTTGCGCCGTTGTTGGCGGCCTCGCCAACAACCATTTCCCTTGAAAAATATCTGAAAAAAAGTTGTTGTTTAAGATACCAACAACGCCAGAAATAATCACTGACGTTCCTCTAAAATATTATCGAAGCAATTTACCATGTTTCGCAGTTCTGCCCCTCTTTTTGGAAGGATAGTATATTTATATTTCATCTTGTCCACAAAATTGATAAAATTGACTCCGACGATAGTTGAATTTGCCATCCATTTTAAACCTTCGCGGTCAATTTGCAGGTTATTCCGATTTTTCATTTTTTCATATAAGCCAATGTTTACAAATTTAAATGTCTTTTCTTGGCCAGAACTATTAATAAAAACCACTTGGTCATCTAGGTTAAGACCGAAACTGCCAGTAGAAATTATTTGAGCAAAAATTCGACTTTTATCATTAAAGAAGGTAATTGTATAACTATAGTTGCCTCTCATTATAATCAGCCTTGAATCAGTTCTGACAAATTGAATTCCATTGATTTTTTTATTTTCAATAATAATAGGGCAATCATTATCGGTCAAGTTCTTCTTGGCAGATTGGATACCAAGTGATTGCGCGTTGGTTTCCTTTTCATCTTTTTTTGTCCATGAATATTGCACGGGTTTGTCTTCAACTTTTTGATTTTCATCAATTTGAACAGGTTTTCCTGCTTCTTTTCGGGCAGTTTTTTCGTCCAACACTTGCTCAGTAACCAACCCATTTTCTTTTTCAATTTCCGTGCTCCCCGATTCCTGCAAAACCCTTTTTTGCAGTTCCGGCTGCTTGTCCAATTCCCGTTTTATCGGTTCGCTCGCCGGCAAAACCTCGCGGTACATTTTCACTTTTTCGGGTTCGACGGACAGTTTTTGGATTTGCCGGACGGCGGCATTTTCCAAAATCGGCAGCGCGGTGGATTTTATCGCCGGGTGTTTTTCAACGATGTCCACGACTTCCGGCAGGCGCGACATTTCTGGAAAATTACGGGTATATTTTTCAATTTTTTCAGCCGTCGGCGCAGCAGCAATCGAGGCTACCTCTTTGATTTCCAGTATTTTGAGTTTTTCAAGAACTGAATCACGATTGGCTGGCAATGCTAATTTTGCATCCACATTTTCCAAATAATCACGCACGACAAGCGGGTTTTCGGAAATTTCGGCACGTTTGAAATATGCTTTTTCGCGCTGCGGGGCGGCGGCGAATTTTGGGTCGTTTTCAAATTTTTCGATAAATTCGGTGTACGCCTTTTCAGAATTTTGAATCCGCGCCACCCAAAAACCGCGTTCATATTTCGTGGTACTTGCAAAAGTTGCTACCGTCGAAACCATCAAAAAAGCCAAAAACAAAGCCGCAGCGCGCAGCCCTTTTCTAGATTTTGAACTTTGAATATTGGGCAACAAAACCGCACTCGGCTGCGGCGAATAATTCGGCGACGAACTGGGTTTTGCGGTCGCGGTTTCAAAATCAGGAAAATCAGGCCGATAAATTCCAGACGGTTTTGGAATCTGAAAACCGGGCAGAATTGGTTGATTTTCAACCGTTTGAAACGAAACTTCGACGCCCGTTTTTTTCAAAACTTCCTTTTCTTCGACCGCCTCGCCCGAAACGATGACGTGTTCTTCGATGACCACATCTTTTTTCACCTCGCGCCCGTTGATGACTTCGATGACCGAAACTTTTAGCAAAAGTGGAAACTCGCCCAACCGCAGCGGACGGACGTAAAATAGCCATTCCGTAAAATCCCCGACCTCCAAAAACTGGATAGTTTCGGTCATTCCACGAATCGCAAACGGTTGATTTTCAGCGACATTGAGCATCTCGACGGCCATGATTTCCGCGACGCGGATGCTGCGCTGCTGGTCTTCTTTTTGAAATTTCCAGTCCTCAAAAAGTGTTTCCAACAAATAGGCCACGCGTACCCGGCAAGCGGTTTCGTGGTTTTCCTGCATCGCGTGCGGGATGTGGTAAAGCAGTTCGCCGCGTTTTGGTTTTGCTGGCGCAGCGGATGGCTCGAAAGGCTTTAAATCGTTGACAGTCAACGAGTTGACGAGCAAAAGGAAAGCCGCGGTGAGGTTGTTGTAAACTTTTTCCAACTCCGTCACCGAACTTCCGCCAACCATGATGGCCGATAAATAAGCCGAGTAGCGACTTTTCAGTTGGATAAATATATCAAATTTGGGAGACCCATCGGCGATTGCCTCGGCGAGGTATTTCAACGCAATGTCGAGGCCGTCGGCGAGGCGGTTTTTGAGTTCGGATTGGAGTGTGGGAAGTCTGTCCATCGGTCGAGTTGTGCTAAGTTTGATGGCAAAGATATTTAATTTAAAGGTTTTTCAACCTCGAAAAAATTCAAAATTATGGGTACAATCCCATCTCCATCAAGGCTTTGCGTTCAATAATGTTATCTGGCGTGTTCATTTCCAAAAGTTTGATGGTCACCGCACCGACTTCCGTTTTTGGATAAATCACGCCATTTTCTGCTTCAAAATGGTCAGTCCATTCATCTTTTCGAGGATGAAATAGCCGAATGATTGACCCGGTTTCAAATAAAATGGAACTCAAATTCGTGCCTTTTTTCCAATTGCAAATGGCGCAGGCGTACGCCAAATTAAAAAGCAGGGACGAGCCGCCGTGCTGTTGGGCAATGATGTGTTCGACATGAAAACGATAATGTGAATAACTTTCCAGCATCCGGCAATATTCGCAGCGATGCCCGGCACGATCGGCAACCAACAGTTTCAGGGCGGCAGAAAGGTTGTAACTCATGCCCTCAAAAGTTGTTGCCGAGCATGGATTTTTGCTAACCGGACGATGCGTTCGACGGTCAAGTACCGCTCCATCTCTTGTTTTTCATCATCGGTCAATTGGCTTTCCCGGACTTTCCATTGCAAATAATCCATCCGTTTTTGGGCTTTTGGCGAGGCATGAAAAACCAGTATTTTTTCGGGGTTCATCCGAGCGAGGAAGGCAGCCAACTCGTCAAAAATATTTATTTCAGCAGTTACCATTTTTGATTTTTTATGCGAAGGTAAATTCAAAATCCCCATTTTCAAAAACCCAACATCCCCACCCTTCCCTGCATCTTAAAACTTTCAAACCAAAATCTCCCCACTTTTTCAGACCTTCGTTTTGAAAAAATTGTCAATCATTTTCTTTCAAAATCTTCACGCCCCGCGCATGAATAAAATTCTACCGCTCCTTTTTTGCCTCCTTTTTGTCCAAAAATCCTTTTCCCAGTGCACCACAACGGTGGATGCAGGCCCAGATTTGACGATTTGCAACCCGCCCAGCCCCGTCCAAATCGAGGGTTCGGCCAGCGGAAGTTACACCTCGGTGACTTGGACGCCGCTCGCCGGTTTGTCGGGCGCGAACTCGCTGACTCCGATTGCCAACGTGAGCCAAACTACTACCTACATCGTCACGCTCCGCGCCCCAAATTTGGATGTCAATTTGATTCAAAACTTCGATTTTAGTCAAGGCACTGCGTCCTTTTCCTCTGATTATCAATACGTTCCGGGAAATTTGTGGAATGAAGGAACTTACGACGTGACCAACGACCCGTCTGCTGTGCACCCAAATTTCGCGCCCTGCAACGACCATTCCGGCGACGGAAACATGATGGTCATCAACGGGGCGGGCGTCACCGGAGTCAATGTTTATTGCCAATCCGTCCCGGTCAATGCGAATACCGAGTATATTTTTTCGGCTTGGGCTTGCTCCGTCATCCCGACCTCGCCTGCCATTTTGCAATTTTCGGTCAACGGAGTCTTGCTGGGCAGCACTTTTGGCGTGCCGGGCGGCACTTGCGGTTGGGCAAATTTCACCACGATTTGGCAATCCGGCGGAAACACAACTGCTGACATTTGTATCGTAAACCAAAATACTGCCTTTTCAGGAAATGATTTCGCCCTCGATGATTTTGGCTTTTATGAAATTTGCAAACCAAAAGACAGCGTCACCGTCCATGTTGTAAATGTGAAAGCAGTGGCCGCGCCTTTCGTCGTCAACCAACCTTGCGAGTCTGCACCCATCAATTTGAACGGCACGGGCAGTACGACCGGCCCGAACATTTCTTACCTCTGGACAACGTCGGGCGGCAACATCGTCTCCGGCGAAACGACTTTAAATCCGGTCGTCAATGCCACTGGCGAGTACACTTTGACCGTCAGTTACGACGATGGAAACGGTACTTTTTGCGAAAAAACTGCCACCGTCACCGTCAATCCAAACCCCGTTCCGGTTGCCGCAATCATCAATCAGCCCCCCCCGCTCGGCTGTTCGAACCCGACCGCAACCCTCGCCGCCGCGCCGAATCAATCGGGAAATTACACCTACCATTGGGAAACGACGGACGGAAATATCTTGTCTGGACAAAACAATCCCGCGTGCCAAATCAATCAAGCCGGAACCTATTCCGTCACTTTGACGAACTCGGTCAACGGCTGCACCGGCACCGGCCAAGTCACCGTGACCAGCAACGGCCAAATCCCGTTGGCCAACGCGGCCGCTGGAAATTTGAACTGCACCAACCCGACCACTACTTTGTCCGGCGCAGGTTCGAGCAGTGGTAATCCGTTTACTTACAATTGGTTAGCCCAAAACGGCGGCCAAATTTCAGGTTCGACCACCAACCAAGACGCCACCGCCGCCGCCGCCGGAACCTACATTTTAACCGTTACAAATCCGGTAAACGGCTGCTCGGCACGCGACACGGTAATCGTTTTGGCAAATATTTCCGCGCCGCTCGCCACCATTTTGCCGCAAGGCACAATTGATTGCATCACCGATACTTTGACTTTGGAATCCACCGCCTCGCCTGCAAATTCCACGTTTTCGTGGTCGGGATCGAACGGCGGAAATATCGTGGCGGGCGCGGCCACCGCGTTTCCAAAAGTTACAACAACTGGCAATTACACCTTAATTATTACCAACCCGGCAAACGGTTGCCGCGACACCGCCGCCGTCACCGTGCTCCAAGATTTGCAAATTCCGCCCGTTTCGATTGCCACGCCCGGCATCATTGATTGTCAAAATTCGAGCGTAACGCTCTCAGGCTCAATACCTTCTGGAAATAATTTTTCTTTCATTTGGACAACGGTGGGCGGCAATTTTTCAGCCAACCAAAACACCTTGAACCCGACGGTCAACGCCGCAGGCAACTACATTTTGACCGTCCAAAACGCGCAAAACGGCTGCTCGAACTCGGCAAACGTCACCGTTTTGAAAGACCAAAACGCCGTGACCGCCGTCGCAAACACCTCGCAGCCAATCACTTGCACGACTTTGATTTCAAATTTAAATTCAACGGGTTCGTCGAGCGGCAGCGGTTTGGTTTATTTGTGGACACCCGTTTCGCCCGGTGCGATTTTGAATTCTGGAAATGACCAGCCGACCGCCGTCGCAGGTGCACCCGGCATTTACCAACTTCAAATTTCGAACCCCGCGAACGGCTGCACGGCCACCGATTTGGCAGAAGTTTTGGAAAATAAAACACCGCCGTCGGTCTCGGTTTTGCCCGGCGGAACAGTCGGTTGCGTCCCCGTAAACCTCACATTATCAGCGAGTTCCGTGCCGAACGCCACCTTTTCGTGGGTCGCTGCGCCGGGCGGAAATATCATTTCCGGCGGAACTTCGGCCACGCCAATCGTCAACGCCGCCGGAAATTATTTGGTCACCGTGACCGACCCAGCGAACGGCTGCACGGCCACCAATTTGGCAACCGTTTTGGAGGATGAAACTCCCCCGCCCGTCTCTGTTTTGCCCGGCGGAACCATCGGCTGTACGCCCACAAACCTCACATTATCAGCGAGTTCGGTGCCAAACGCCACGTTTTCGTGGGCTGCCGCGCCCGGCGGAAATATCGTTTCCGGTGCAACTTCTGCCTCGCCAATCGTCAACGCCGCCGGAAATTATATGGTCACCGCAACCGACCCGGCGAGCGGTTGCACCGCAACCGCAACCACGACCGTTTTGACAGATGCCAGCGTACCGAAACTCACCTACATCGTGCCCGATACTTTGACTTGCGTAAAAAATTCGATAACTATTTGGTCAGCGTCGAATTTGATGGATCTCGATTTTTTGTGGACTTCCGCGAGCGGTGCTGGCATTTACGCTGGGGCAAATTTTTCGAACCCGGCCATTATTTTGCCCGGGAATTATACTTTGTTGGCCACGAACCCGGCCAATCAATGCACGGCAACGCTCACAGTTTCTGTTTTTGAAAATAAAAAACTCCCGCCCGCCGAGGCTGGTTTGCCGCAAACTTTGACCTGTTTTTTCCCAGAATTTTCGTTGAATGCGAACGCGAACCAGGCGCCCGGAAATTACAATTTCGCGTGGTCGGGCGCGGGCATCGTTTCGGGTCAAAATTCGCAAATTGCGAAGGTCAACAAACCCGGCACGTATATTTTGACGGTCACCGACCCAGCCAATGGCTGCACCGCGACCGACGATGTTTTGATTTCGGAAAATAAAGAAGTCCCAGTTTTGACCCTCGCCCCGGCGGACACTTTGACCTGCGAAAATGTGCAAGTTCAGTTGTCCGCAAGTTGCAATTCATTTTCAGGACCCGTTGGTTTTCAATGGCTTACGACAAATGGGAACATCATTTCCGGGTCAAATTCTTCGGGTTGCACCGTCAATTTGCTGGGCGAATACACGGCTTTTTCCATCGGTTTTGCAAACGGTTGCGCGGACACGGCGAGCATTTTGGTCTTTCAAAATGTCAATTTGCCAGCAGTCGAGGCGGGCATTCCACAAACTTTGACCTGCACAAAAACGACGGCAAATTTGGCCGCGACCGCAGATTCTGGTTCCGGAATTTCTTATCTTTGGACAACTTCGAACGGCCAACTTTTGTCCGGCGCGAACACTTTGACCCCAGAGATTGGCCTGCCGGGCACCTATTTTTTACAAGTTTCGAACTCGGCAACAGGCTGCACGGGCAGCGATTTTGTTGAAATTTTGGAAAATAAAAACCCTCCAATTTCAGCAGCCGGGCCGAACGACACGTTGAATTGCGGCATTTCATTTTTGAATTTGACGGGCGCGGGAAGTTCGCCGGGCGGCCAATTTTCCTATTTTTGGACGACCCAAAACGGCTTGCTCGGCGGCAATCCAAACTCGCTGAACCCGACGGCAAACGCGCCCGGAACCTACAAAATCGTCGTGACCGACAACCAAAACGGCTGCACTTCGACCGCCGAAACGACCATTTTTAAGGATGAAAACGCCCCGCTCGCCGCCGCCGGTCTGCCCGATACTTTGACTTGCGATGTTTTGCAAACCACCCTTTCGGGAAATATTTCGCCAGGCGCGGACATCATTTTCAACTGGACAACGACGAACGGCAACATTTTTTCCGGCGGAAATACTTTGTCGCCGACGGTGGACAAACCCGGAATTTACATTTTAAAAGTTACGAACACGGCGAACGGTTGCACCGCGCTTTCCTCCGTTTCGATTGCTTTGAATGACGTAAAACCAACGGTGGACGCTGGCACATCAAACGACTTAACTTGTTCAAAACCAACGATTTCGCTCACCGGAACGGGCAATGCGGGCGGGCAAAATTTATCAATTTCATGGTCATCGCCAACCGGCGGAATCGTGTCCGGCGCAACGACTTTGACCCCAAAAATTGACAAACCCGGCACCTATTTTATACAAATAAAAAACCTGAAAAACGGCTGCGAAAACTCGGATTTCGTGGCCGTGAAAATTGACACGGCTGCCCCGAAAATCACGATTGCCACGCCCGATACTTTGACTTGCTCGCAGCCCGGCGTTTTGATTTTGGCGGATTTTCAGCCGAACACCGTCAATTTTACAAACCTCTGGACGACTTCCGGAACTGGCCACATCGTCACCGACCCAAAAAATATTTCCCCGCTCGTGGACAAGCCGGGAACGTATTTTTTGGAAGTGAAAAATTTGACAAACGGCTGCACCTCGACCGCGCAAGTCGCTGTTTTTCAAAACATTACGCCGCCAATCGTCAATGCCGGGACGACTTTTGAAATCACTTGCGACCAGCCGATGGTCACGCTTTCCGGCACGGCTTCCGGCGGCTCAAATTTAATTTTTGACTGGACGACGAGCGGCGGTGGATTTATTGTGAATGGAAAAAACACGCTTTCCCCGACGGTCAGCAAATCGGGAAATTACAACTTGAACGCGACCAATCCGACGAATGGCTGCACGGCTTCCGATGCCGTTTTGGTTTCCGAAAATACGACCCCGCCCGACGTTTCGATTGCCGCGCCGGGGCTGCTGACTTGTTTGAAAAAATCGGTTTTGCTGGTCGGTTCGGCGAGTTTGCCGGGGGGCGGTGCAGGCAGTTTTCAGCCGGTTTGGTCGTCGCCGTCCGGTCATTTTTTGTCGGGTCAAAATGTGCCGACGGTCGAAGTTGACCAACCGGGAACCTACATCTTAACCGTTGAAAATCAACAGAATGGATGTATTTCGACGGCAAATGTGGTGGTTTTGGAATCCATAAATTTACCAAATGTGGATGCCGGACAGCCACAAATTTTGCACTGCAACCGCCCGACCGCAGCCCTCGAAGGCACTTCGACAACTGCCGGAAATTTGCAATTTGATTGGACTTCGCCGGATGGAAAATTTGCCTCGCCGACCAATGTTTCCGCGCCGTCCGCCGCTTCGCCAGGCATTTATTTTTTGAAAATTACGAACCCCGCGAACGGCTGCACGGCCACCGATTCGGTCTCGGTTTCTGAAATTGAAAACCCGATTTTTGAATTTGATTTGACGCATCCCGATTGCAAAAACCCGACGGGCATCGCTGAAATCACTTCGCTGAGCGGTGGACTTTTGCCCTACGAATTTTCGGTCGGCGGGGCGTTTTCGGTTGACCCATTTTTCGAAAATCTCGCACCCGGAAATTATGATTTGGTGATTCGGGACGCGAACGGCTGCACGGTTTTGCGGACGATTTCGATTAACGAACCCGTCAAGCCGTCGCTGGAAATTCCAAAAGTGGATGCCATATTTTTGGGCGATTCGGTTTTGCTGCGGCCACAATTTTCGACGCCAAACAGTACGGTTGCGGCTTGGTTTTGGTCGCCTGCCGAGGGATTGAGTTGTGTGGATTGTGAAAAACCTTGGGCAAAACCGCTGGTCACTTCCAATTATTTATTGACGATTCAGGACGCGAACGGCTGCACGGCGCAGGCGCGGGTTTTGGTAAAAGTGGACAAACAGCGGCTGGTTTACGTGCCCAATATTTTCAGTCCGAACGACGACGGAGTGAACGACGAATTTTTGATTTATGGAAAAGGAATACTGAAAATCAATAAGTTACAAATTTTTGACCGCTGGGGCGAGCAGGTTTTTGTTAATTCCGACCTGCAACCAAACGACCCACGGGCTGGCTGGGGTGGCGATTTTCGGGAGAAAAATGTGGCTCCGGCGGTGTTTGTTTGGTGGGCAGAGATTTTGTTTTTGGATGGGGAAGTGGAATTTTTCAAGGGAGATGTAACTTTGGAAAGGTAATAATTTCCATCTTTACATTTTTTAAGAAATATAAAGTCAAACATGGTTGATGAACATTACGAACTTTATCCATCAAAAGAAGAGCACTTATTTTACTTTGTCAGCGAGGGATCTAGAGGTAGGATTTTGAAATTGATTCATTTCACCCCAACCAGATATAAACGTTGGAATCTTGCTTTTGGCGATTATCGAAACGGATATCTTGATGACCAAGTGGTGTCGAACAATGATGATTTGCAGAAAATCATGAAAACTATTATCCAAGCCGCGTATGATTTTTGCGAAATTTATCCTGAACGGAGCATTGAAATAGTTCCAGTGGATGAAAAAAGGAAAACACTTTACAATGCCATCGTCCGAAGAAATTTTGAAACTTTTTCAAAATCCTTTGTGATAAAAGGTGAAAAAGGCAAGCGGCTTTTTGCCTACAATCCGAAGGAAAACTATGATGCTTTTGTGTTTCGGCGGAAAAAGCGATAAATTTGAACCGTAAAATTTGAATTGAAATATGGATAAAAATATCAAATCTTCCATCAAACTACAAAATCCCCAAACTTTTGAGGCAGGGCTTCGGCATGCGGATTTGAAAGAATTCAGCAAAGAAATTGAAGAAATTGAAGAAAAACTAAAAGAGGGTGGTGGTATCCTATTTCCTGAAAAACATCTTGCTGGACTCAAAATGGGCTGTGCTGTTCATTTGAACGAACTGCTCACTGAACAGCCAGAAATGGAATTGGAGGAGGCTCTTTCGACCGTTTTGAGTACGATTTCAATGCCTTTGCCTGAAAAAATGGTGGCAGAATTGACTGCATTTTTGACTTTGGAGTGGGAAAAAATGGCGGTCGAATTTGCTTGATTTCCAAAAACCCATCATGAAAATCCGAGAATATTACGCCACCATTGCCCAAAACTACGACCAAAACCGTTTTGGAAATAGTTACGGCCAATTTGTCCATGCCCGCGAATCCGCGATTTTGAGGCGTTTTTTGCCAAAAAATCTGGGCAAAACACTCGATTTGGGCTGCGGCACAGGCCGTTTGACCCATTTCGCAACCGACGGAATAGATCAATCCGCCGAAATGGTGGCCATCGCGCAGGCAAAAAATCCAACCAAAAACATCCAAGTTGGCGACGCGCTGGCCACCGATTTTTCAGAAAATCAATTCGATGCCGTGTTCTGTTTTCACTTGGCGATGCATTTGCCGAAGGCCGAAGTCGGGCAACTTTTTGACGAAGTCCGACGAATTTTGAAACCCGGCGGCGTGTTCGTCGTGGATTTTCCTTCCCGAAAAAGACGAAAACTTTTGGGCTGGCAAGGCTCAACCAAACCCGGTTCGCCGTGGCACGGGGCGACGGCTTTTGATGTGGAAAATTTGTTGGAATTGATTGGGTCGGGTTGGAAAATCACGGGATCCGAAGGCCTTTTGATGTGGCCGATTCAGCGGTTTCCGGTGACGGTTCGGCCTTTTTTTGAAAAATTGGACGAGATTTCTGGGCGAATTTGGGGCAAAAGTTGGGCGAGTTATCAGGTTTTGAAGTTGGAGAAAAATTGAAGATTGCGACTTTTGCCTTAATTTTGGAGCCAATTTTTACCAAACCAATCTATGAAAAATTTCACCGAAGAAATGGAGCACCTCGAAATGCTGCTCGATTTGGACTTGGATCAAAACCTTACTTTGGTCGCATTTATCAATGCTTTTCAAAAAAGCAAGGAATTTAACAAGCAGTGCCGCCCGTTCGATGATTTCATTTTGCGGAAACATTTCATCCAAATGGCCGCCCAAACCAACAAAGGCAAACCGGTGGAACTGTCCAAAATCGAGTTTTTCAAAGCCGACAAATACCAATTTATTTACGGAAGTGGCCAATCGGAAGATTTGAAAATAGTGGCGATGTTTTTCCTTTTTGAAAAAACGGGAAAAGGCTTGATGAACTGCCTGAACCACAACACCGGCAACGGAATTTTGGGGCCGTTTACTTTGACAAGAACGGCAGGCGGTGCGGCGAATTTTGGGGAGATTTCTTTAAATTGATGGATGAATTTGACCTTTCTTGCCTTTTTTCAAAAGGATTTTTAAAAGTTCTTACTTTGAGCCATGAAACGACTTCTGCTTTTTTGCTCAATTTTCTGCATTTCCAATCTGCTTTTTAGCCAGATTTCACAATCAGCAGCCGTCCGAACGGTTGCCGGAAACCCCACTCTTTTCGTCAACGGCCAGCCAGAACTTCCCTTTTTTTATGCTTTGACGCACGTCAGTGGTGGCCGTTGGTCGTGGGAAGAAATGCCCGCGCACAATCTTCGGCAGATGGCTGGGGTCGGTGTCCGGCTTTTTCAAGTTGATTTGTGGTTGCAGGATTTGTGGAAAAACGGTTCGACAGGCTCACCGACCGATGTTGCCGCAAAACTTGACCTTGAACTTGCAAAAAAACAAGTTCGAGGCGTGCTGGATGCCTGCCCCGGTGCTTCGGTTGTGGTCAGATTGCACGTCAACGCGCCGTTTTGGTGGAACGATTTGCATCCGGCAGAATGTGTCGTTTACCTCGACGGCCCGACGGAACCGGGGCCGCAAAACCTGCCGTTCAATCTGGAAGATGGCGATGTTTTTTACCGTGCCAGGCGTGCCAGCCTTGCCAGCGAACTCTGGAAAAAAGAGTCCGGCGAGCGCGTGGCAGAGTTTTGCAGCCGATTTTCAAAAACAAAAGAAGGCCGCTCGGTAATCGGAATTCATGTGGCCGGGGGAGTTTACGGGGAGTGGCATCCGTTTAGTTTTTTGTTCAACGAACCGGACGGCGGTGCGGCCATGACTTTGGCATTTCGAAATTGGTTGGTCAAAAAATATGGCACAGACCAAAATCTTCAAACGGCTTGGAATTCAACGACTTACAAAATCGAAACGGCCACTGTGCCCGATATTTCAGAACGAAAATGTTGCGCCGACGGCTTTTTTCGAGACCCAATTTCAGACCGTCGGGTCATGGATTTTTACCAATGTTTGAATGAATCGACAGCCGACGCGGCGGAACATTTTTGTAAAATTGTCAAAAAAAACTGGCCACGACCGGTGCTGACCGGCGTTTTTTTCGGCTATTTTCATTTCACACTTTGCCGACAGGCGATGAGCGGACACCTCGAAGCGGGGCGATTGTTGGACAGCCCCTGGATTGATTATTTTGCTGGGCCGCCGTCGTACACCGCAGCCTCGCGGGAGGTGGGCGGCTCTGGGATGCAACGCGGCCTTGTCCGATCGGTGCAAAAGCACGGGAAAATGTGGTTCGACGAAATCGACAATGGCTACCTCCAAAACAAAAACGAGGTGGATTTCGTGCGGTCAAAACCACTCGGCGATACGACGTATCTCGCTGTTTTTCAACGAAGTATGTGGCTTTCGTTGATTCAAAATTGTGGTCTTTGGCTGTACGATTTTGGCCCGCATCGCCATGCCGGTTGGTGGGACAGCCCACTTTATCGGGCAGAAATCAAACGAACTTTGGCCTATTTTCGAGAAAAATATCAGGCCCAATTGCCCCATCAACAATCTACCAACGCAAGCCTCGTCGTCTGGGACACCCACAGTTTTTATGGCGTGGATTGCACTTTGACCGAAACTTGCGATTTGGGAATTGACGCCGCCGCCGAAGATTTGATGCGTTGCGGCGCAACGGTTCATCAAATTTATCTGGCTGATTTACAACGAGCTGACTTAAAAAATTACCGAACCGTTGTTTTTATGAATGCATGGCAATTGGACTTGCCGACCCGAAAATTTATCCTCGATTCTGTGCAAAAAGCAGGTCGGACAGTGGTTTGGAATTTCAATTCCGGCTACTCCGACGGCGAAAAAACAGGAAAAGAATTGATTGAAAAATTGACTGGATTTTCACTTTTTGACGAATGGGAAAGGCCAATTTTGGAAAATCGGACTGGCGAAAAATCAATTTTTCTGCTCGGCGACACGACGCTAATCCGTTGGCGTTTCCATGATTTTAAATTTGAAAATGTTGAAAAAGTACAGCCACTTTTTTTGGTAAATGATGGCGAATCCGAGCCACTTGGTTTTTTAACGGAGATGGGTGGAGTGGTCGTAGCTCGGAAGAAATTCCTTGATTATCAATCAGTTATCTCCGCTGTTCCGCTGCACGGGCGCGCAGTTTTTCAAAATATTTTGAAAGATGCAGGTTGTCATATTTGGTCGGAAGATGGAGGTTTTGTTTTCGTGGCGGGTGGTCATTTGCTTTTTCACACGGCAAAACCCGGGAAAAAAAAGTTGAAATTGGCCAACGGAAAAACTGTTGAAATTGAATTTTCAAAACCGGGGACTTGCTTGTTTTCTTTTCAAAACGATGGGGAATTGTTTTTGACTTTTCCTTAAAAACGAGAAAAATCTAATAAAAAAAAGCCCCCCTCAGCATTTCGCGGAGAGAGGCCATCCCAAAAACCGATTACATCTTTATATTGGTCTCCGACTTTTTGGCCGGAGAAAATAAGTCAAATTGAGTGAAAATTGGTCTGAAAAACAAGTCGCAAAAACCCGAAAACGTAAAGATTGGCGAGGAGCGGGGGGCGTTCACGGGATTATAAATGATTGAATTTGTTGCGATTAGAAATTGATTGGACAAAAATAGAACCGCAAACCGCCCAGCAAATACCCGTCCCATGGTAAATGTTAAATCATCGGCGAATCGTCCTGCAAAACTCGTTGAAACTCAGGGCGGTCACGGTTGGTGTTTCCAAAACATTTGACTTTTTGTGGGGCTGTTTTTTTTCGAGGCAGCCCATGATTTCGGAAGTTTTTCAAATTTTCGAAATCTGACCATGCAGTTGTTGGCGTCCTCGCCAACAACTCTCCCCCATTCCTTTTTGAGAAAAAAATTGAAAAAATGGTTGTTGGCGGGGACGCCAACAACGGCAAAATCGGATATTTGCATGAAACATTTTAAAAAATTTAGAAAATGACGCAAGTTGAAAATCCGGTCACCGCCAACACTTCCACCGAAACTATCCATAAAATTTTTGAAAAACAGCAACAAAATCAGTTCGCTGTGGCTCGAACAACCGCCTCGCAGCGCATCCAAAAGTTGGAAAAACTGCATTCCGCCGTGCTCCGTCGCCGCGACGAAATCAAAAAAGCCCTGCTCGCTGATTTTCAAAAACCACCCGTCGAAACTGATTTGACCGAACTCGGCGTGGTTTTGGGCGAAATCCGGCACACGATTTCCCACCTGAAAAGTTGGATGCACCCGCGCAGCGTGGCCGGAAATATGGTGCTTTTTGGCACTTCGTCCGAGATAATTTACGAACCGAAAGGCGTTTGCCTGATTATTTCTCCCTGGAATTTTCCTTTTAATTTGACTTTCAACCCGCTTGTTTCAGCGGTCGCGGCGGGCAATTGCGTAATTTTGAAACCCTCCGAATTTGTCCCAAACAGTGTGGAAATGATGAAAGAAATCGTGGCCGAATGCTTTTCGCCCGACGAAGTTGCGATGGTCGAGGGCGATGTTTCGGTCGCGCAGGAATTGTTGGATTTGCCTTTCAACCACATTTTTTTCACAGGAAGTCCAGCCGTCGGCAAAATTGTGATGGCCGCTGCCGCGAAAAATTTGGCATCCATCACCCTCGAATTGGGCGGAAAAAGCCCAGTTTTTGTGGACAAAACGGCTGATTTGGAGCACGCCGCCGCAAAAACCATTTGGCTAAAATCAATGAACGCCGGCCAAACTTGCATCGCGCCCGATTATGTTTTGGTTGAAAATTCAGTCCGCGAGCAGTTTGTAAAATTGTGCGCCGAGAAAATCGAAAAATTTTATGGAAAGACTTTGGCCGCGCGGCAGGCCAGCCCAGACTATTGCCGAATCGTCAATCACAAACATTTTGACCGCGTAAAAAATTTGTTGGAAAATGCAGTTTTGGCCGGAGCAGATGTCCGGGCTGGTGGAAAACATGACCGCCGCGAGCGTTTTTTGGAACCGACGATTTTGGAAAATATCCCGCCCGATTCGCGGATTCATTCCGAAGAAATTTTCGGGCCACTGCTGCCGATTTATGGTTTTGAAAATTTGGAAGATGCTTTAAAAATCGTGAACAGCCGCCCAAAACCACTTTCGATGTATATTTTTTCAGGGAAAAAATCCAACATCCAACAAATCCTGCGCGAAACTCGCGGGGCTGGCGTGACGATAAATGACGTGGGCATTCATTTTTACAACCAAAATTTGCCGTTCGGCGGCTCGAATAACAGCGGGATTGGCAAGGCGCACGGCGAGTTTGGTTTCCTCGAATTTTCAAATTCGCGGGCAGTTTGCAAACAAAACAGGATTTTCCCGCTCACGAATTTGTTTTTGCCGCCGTACAAAAACCGGCTGGCGAAGATTTTAGTGGAGGGCGTGGTCAAGTTGTTTTAGTTATTGGTTATTGGGGAATTGGTTATTGGGCTGCTCCACCAATAACCAATTCCCCAATTTCCAATAACCTACTAATGTGCTTCGATTTGAATCAATCCCCCATTTTTCACCATAAAACTAATGGCCCTCAATTTCATTACATTTTGCAGCGGGTCGTCGTTCAAAACCAAAAAACTGGCCTCAAAACCTTCCGCGATTTGCCCCACTTTTCGATTTGGAAAAATGGCTTTCGGCGTGATTTCGCACAAATATTTGAGCATTTTTGAGTTTTCGGCGGGGGCTAAATTTTTCCAATAATTGATTTCCGAACGCGCCGTTCGCGACAAATCATTCGAGCCGATGGCCAATGGCACATTTGCGTCCACCAATTTTTTAAAGGCTATTTTCTGTTTTTCCAAAATTTCAGGTTTTGCGATGGACTCCGCTTGCAACTGGGCAAACTGAGGCGTGATTGTGATATTTTTCTTTGCCAAATCCGACAAATCACTCGCCGACAAATCAAAATCGCCTTTCGGCAAATTAGCAAACCCGTTGACCCCAAGTTTTATACCCAACCGGACATCCGACCAGTTTTCAACAAAAGCAACGACCGGGAGGTCTGCTTTTTTGGCTTTTTTGATGATTGCTTTGGCCGTTTTTTCATCCAAACCTTTTCCTTCTTTGCCACCACTTTTTTCAACATCAATCAGATAAATGGAAATCACGTCAGGTTTTTGGGCTTCGATTTTTTTCCAATTATCGCCCAACGCATCTTTATTGTCAATAAACCAATAGCCGTTTCCGAGCATTTTTCGATTTAATTTTATTTGGTCATATCGCTGTTTGGCCATTTCTGGATTTTTGATGTCCCATGCTTTTGGTTCGTAATCCATGAACGGTTGGCCGAGCGTGCAAGTCAATCCGCCGTTGGCAAAAGCGGCGTCTGGCGATTTCGGTTTGTTCAACAATTTCAGGGCAGTTTCGCGGTCTTCCAACGTGTTTCCGAGGATTCGGAGATAGAAAAAACCTTCGGCCATGTACAATCGAATCATGCCCTGTACCGTCGAATTTCCGGTGATGCAAGTGACGTGGGCATCGCCGAGCGGCGGCACAACCCAGCGGTTGTCCAAATCAATCGTGCTGTCGATTTTCGCGGGTGCCTTTTTGGTCAATAAACCGTTGTGCGAATACCAAGTCCCGGCAGTAAAATTCTTGCCATTGTACCAAAAGCCATTTTTAAATTCTACGGTTTTATTATTTTGGGCAAATAAATTGAAGGTAAAAAATGCAATCGCAATTGCACTGAAAAGTATTTTTTTCATTTGAAATTTTAAATTGTTGAATTATTTTTTAACAGAAATTCCCATCGCTGCTTCGATTGCAGCCTTTGTTTCAAAAGCCTTTTTATAATCCGGTTGTATTTGAATGGCCTTATTTATATCAGATAATGCGCGTTCTGTTTGGCCTAATTTCAATAAGGCATAAGCCCGATTATTCAATGCAATTGGTACATTTGGATTGGCATTTAATGCTGCATTGTAATCGTCCAAAGCCGCTTGCCACTGTTGATTATTTGAATAAATTAAACCACGATTTACGCGTGCTTCTATATAATTTGGGTTGATTTCTATTGCTCTTGTATAACTTTTTAATGAATTTTCTATCTGATTTAACTTGCTTTCTGCAACGGCTTTAAAATAATAAGCCTCTGCATTTTTAGGCTCTAATTCAATACTCTTATTTAAATTAGGAATAGCCTCCGCCGGTTTATTCAAGATAACTTGGCATTTTCCACTGTTCAAAAACAGTTTTGGGGAGGAAAGTCCTGCTTTTATGGCCGCGTCAAAATCCTTTCCGGCTTCTGCAAATTTTCGCAATTCAAAATAAGCATTCCCCCTTCCATTGTATGATTCTACAAAAGTTGGGTCAATTTTCAAAGTTTGAGAATAATGTTTGACCGCGTTTTCAAAATCCCGGTCGTTCAATTCGCCATAAGCCAGATTACAATTACAGATAGCACTTTCTGGGTAAAAATTAGCGCAATTCCCAAAAACGGCGGCATCTGATTTCCAAGTTTTTGTTTGATTAAAAGATAAGCCAGCATAGACAATTGATAAGCCACCGAATAAATACCACTTAATTTTCGGATAGAAATCTTCAATTAAAAATAAGAAAAACAGAAAAACACCCAACGAAGGGATATACAAATATCTATCGTTCAACAACTCAAAAGAACCAACAGAAAACAAAGGCAACATAATTGACAACGGTAAAATGAAAAGCAGCCCAGAAATCGCATAGTTTTTACTATATTTTACAGTCAATTTATAAACGAGATAAGCCAATCCAGTCAAAATTATAGGCGATAAATAATAATCAATAGACCAACTGCCGCCCGTTTTTTCCATCGGATAATTGATAGATAAATTTAAGGGCAATAACAATTTGTATAAATAGAAGAGAACCGCGTGGCAAATCATCAAAATCCGGTCGCCAAAATGGAAGGATTTGTTGGCTACTTCGACCACTGCGCCAGCCTCGGCACGGCTGATAAAAGTGTAAATTCCGAGTACAAAACTGACCGCCAAAAAAGGCAAAACCGCCGCCACCATTTTCCCAAAATCCGACCCGTTTTTGATGCGACCGCGAAACCAATCCAACGCAATCAAAACGAGCGGCAAAGTCACCGCCGCAGATTTTGAAAGCCCGGCGAGCACAAAAAACAAGAGCGAAAACCAGAACCATTTTCGGGAATCGAGGTCGCGGAAATTGAGCCAGGAAATCAGCGAAAGCACATAAAAAAGGGAAAAAGTGAGCGTCGTTTGCGAGGCAATCCAACAAATCGGCTCGGTTTTGACCGGGTGAACCGCAAAAAGAATGGCGGCAAAAAATGGGACAAAATCCTTTCCGGGCAGCAATTTTTTCACAAAAAAGAAAACCGCCAACGAAGTCGCGGCGTGCAAAAACAGGCTGAAAATGTGGAAAGCCGCCGCGTTTTCCCCCGCGATTTTGTACACGAGGGCGTAAAACATGGCCGAAACCGGGACGTACATCCCCACGATCCGGGCTTTGAGCAGCCCGGTGAAAGTTGGGTTTTTGATTAAATTGTTGTAAAAAATCGTCTGCCCGTCGTCGAATTGGAGAAATCCGAAATTGGCGCAAGCCAAAAAAGGCAAGACCGCAGCCAAAACCACCCCGATTGGAAAAATGTATTTTAAATTTTGATTCATTAGTTTTTGCGATATTAAGATATTGGGGTATTGAGGTATTTCGATATTATCACAATATCCCAACACCCCAATATCTCACTTTTTTCCCGGCGTATTTGGGTCTTCAAAATCAATTTTTCCGCCCCACATTCGCATTTGCCGAACAATCCAATCGCGTCGCTCTGTCGTTTTTGAGGTCGGTTTTGCGGCTGAAAAAATGATTGGGTTGGGCAAAACTGCGGCCAAAAGTGCGGCTTCCTGACGGTTCAAATCTTTTGCAGGTTTTTGAAAAAAATATTGCGCTGCTGCTTCTGCGCCATAAATTCCATCGCCAAATTCAATACAGTTCAAATAAATCGTCATAATTCTTTCTTTTGACCAAATCAGTTCGGTCAAAAAAGTGAAGTAAACTTCCAATCCTTTTCGAAACCACGACCGCGACGGCCACAAAAATGCATTTTTCGCGGTTTGCTGGCTGATGGTGCTCGCGCCGCGTTTTCGTTTGTGGGTTTTGTTGTATTTGTATGCCTTTTCGATGGCCGCAAAATCGAAGCCTTCGTGCTCCAAAAAATCTTGGTCTTCGCCGCAAACCACGGCCAATTGAAGGTGCGGCGAAATTTCATCCAAACTTACCCAATCTCGTTTCCAACAAACTGCACGCTCAGAATCGCCCATTTGTTCGAAAGTTCGGATGAACATCAGTGGCGTGAACGGGATGGGCAAAAACGAGTACAAAATCGTCAAAACGAGCGACAACCCAACAAACCAAAGCGTCAAATTTCTTAATTTAACAAGAAAATACCGCGCCCACGCGACATTTCCCATCTCGGTTCTGGGCAAGTTTCGATACCATTTTCTTAAAAAACGACTGAAAAAATTCATCGGCACGGGAGATTTTCGGGCAGCAAAAGTAATTCAAATTACGATTTTTAGATTGAGTTTACATTTCATAAACAAGCCAGTTTTTCAATAAAAATGGGAATAAAAATCAATGCTTTTACGTGTCCGAAAAGTCATCCATTCGTAACATTGTGCCGATTTTACAAACATTTTTTTACAAATACAAACTGTTGGCATGAAGATTCCTGCTTGGTTGACCGGCCTATTTTTTACGGCCTAGACCATTTGGAGCACCTACGATTATTATTGCAATAAATGGATGGCGTACAAAAAGAACGCTGCATTTCCCATCTGATTTCGGAGGTGGACGAACACTCTAAAAACGTCCAAACCCTGACCGGACAACTAGTTTCGATGACCTCCGACCGCGACGAATGGGTGACGAAACACCGTGTTTTTGAAAAAAATACGATTGAAAATATGTCAAAACTGACCACCGACCGCGACAATTGGATGTCGAAATATTCGACTTTTGAAAAAGAGGCGAACGGAAAAATCGAAGTTTTGGACAAAGAAATCAGCGATTGGAAAACCCAAAAAATCGCATGGGACAATTCGCGTACCGATTTTGAAGGCCAATTAAAAACTTGGAATTTCCGCAGCGGCGAATGGGAAACTGAAAAAACATCTTTTTCCACAAATTTATCAGACAAAGAAACAGAATTGCAAAATTGGACGGTTCGTTTTTCGGATTGGGAAAATGAAAAGTCAACAATTCAAAAAATGATTGCCGAGCGAAATCAGGAACTTCAAAATTGGAACATCCGGCTGGGCGATTGGGAAAATGAAAAGTCGGATTTTCAAAAAAACATCGAGGCACGCGACGCGGACATCAACAATTGGACTTTGAATTTTGGACACTGGGAAAGTGAAAAAGCCGATTTTCAAAAAACAATTGAGGCACGCGACGCGGACATCCAAAATTGGAATTTGAATTTTACAAAATTAGAAGCCCAAAAATGGGACAGCGATAAAGTAGTTGCCGAAAAAGATGCCGAAATCCAAAATTGGAAAATCCGTTTTGGCGAGTGGGAAAGCGAAAAAACCAATTTTGCATCGAATTTGGAAATTAAAGACGCGCAAATCCATCAATGGAGTGTCCGTTTCGGCGATTGGCAAAACGAACGTGAACTCTGGCGCGCCCGGATGGGCGAGTGGGAAAGCGAAAAAACCAATTTTTCCACGGCCATCGAAACGAAAGATGCTGAATTGGAAAATTGGTCGGCGCGCGCGAAAACTTGGGAAACCGAGCGAAATAATTATCTCAACAATATTTCTTCATGGCGCGACCGCTTTGGCATTTTGAAAGATGAATACGATGATTTGCTTTTGAAAAGCAGTGAATACGAATCGAAATTGGCTGCCGTGCCCAAGAATTTCAACTGCGGTGGAAAAGCGATTCGCTGGGATGATTTGAAAATTGTGGAAGGAATCGGGCCAAAAATCGAGGAGATTTTGCACAACGCTGGCATCAAAACTTGGGCTGCATTGGCCGCCGCGCCGGTCGAAAAATTGCAGGAAATCCTCGACGCCGCTGGGCCGAGGTACAAATTATCCAACCCAACTTCGTGGCCGGAGCAGGCAAAACTGGCCGATTCAGAAAATTGCGATGAACTCACCATTTTGCAGGAACGGCTGACCGGAGGGCGCGACATCCAAATCGAACGGACGAATTACAAAGCGCAAGCAAAAGAGATGGAACGCACGCAGAAATCGACAGGTCTCGACGAGGCATCCGTCAGAAAAGCACACGAAACCGAGGTTGGCGAACTGAGTTTGAAATTTTTGGGCAAAAAAGTGAAAGCCGACGACCATCAAATTGTGGAAGGCATCGGCCCGAAAATTGACGAGCTTTTGAGAAATGCAGGCATTTCGACTTGGTTGGAACTTTCAAAAACGGCACCGGAAAAAATTAAGGCGATTTTGGATGCCGCCGGGCCGCGTTTTCAAATGCACAATCCGGCGACTTGGCCGGAACAAGCGCGGCTCGCGCACGAAAATAAATTTGAAAAATTGAAATCTTACCAAGACCAGTTGAATGCTGGGAAAGCCTGAAATTCAGGGTTTTGATTTGAAAAAAGTAGCGGCACTCCGAATTTTTCGGGGTGCCGCTTTTTTATTTTACCTAAACTTCGGGCAGTTAAATTTTTTCCAGAACCGATTTGACCGCCTCAAAATTGGGCATTTCCCCAGCGTTGTCCAAAACTTCGGCGTACTGTACGATGCCTTTTTTATCAATCACGAAAGCCGAGCGTTTGGCCACGCCTTTCATTTCAAAAACAAATTCTTTGTAAAACGCGCCATATTTCCGGCAAACCGTTTTGTTGAAATCGGAAAGCAGTGGGAAATTGAGGTTTTCAGCTTTTTTCCATTTGTCCAAAACAAAAAGTGAATCCACCGAAACGCCCAAAACTTGTGCATCGAGGTTTTCAAAATCTTTCAAACCATCGCGCATTTGACAAAATTCTTTGGTGCAAACTCCGGTGAACGCCGCCGGAACGAACAGCAAAACCACGTTTTTTCCTTTAAAATCTGACAAACTGACCTGCGATTTGTCGCTCGAACGCAGTTTGAAATTGGGGGCTTTGTCGCCGATTTGAATAGCCATTTTTTGAAATTAGGAATTTAAAATTAGAAATTAGGAATTTTTGGGCGGGCAAAAGTAGCGTTTTAAACCAACGGAAATAAAACTGGTTTCGACGGCGAAGCATCCAGATCAAAACTCGCAGTCTGCAAATTGAGCAGGTAAAAACCGTCTGGGATTTCGTTCGGCACGAAAATCATCTCGGTGATCGTGCAGTTTTTCCTGATTTTTTCGGAGGGGTATTTCCAAAAAGCACGGTGCGCCAAAAGTTGCCCGCCGTCCTCCTCGCGGTCGACCGATGGCAGGTCGAGCAGCAGGTGTTCGACGCCGCAATCCACCAAAAATTCGACGGCTTCGTGGTGCAAAAACGGTGGGTTGCTGCCCGAATAATTGACCCGTTTTTTCAAGTTTTCGTTGGGTAAAGTCCTGATTATCAATGCTTCGACTTCGCCGGATTGCAAAATTTCTTCGATTTGATTTTTCAAAATCACGCGATCGCCGTCGTCCATTTTTTGCGGAAAAATGCTCACCAATTTTGCCAAAAAATGAAACTCGAGAAGGCATTCGCGGATCGTAAATTTTTCTTTTGAAATGTGCCCGACGCACTCGGTGTGCGTGCCGTTGCCGTGCGGATTGATTTTGATATTGAAAAAATTGACCACCCCACCCTGCTCCGTGCTGCCGACAAAATCCCCGGCAACGACCGGCGAAAACTCGACTGGCGGTGCCCAAAAACAGTTTGGGTTTTCAAAACCGTTGCGGATCGGGATGGAAATGTCGAGCGGGTGGGCGAGATCGGCGGCGAAGTTTTTTCCCTTTTTTTGGAAAGTGATTTTCATTTTTTATTCAAAATTTTTTGTCAAAAATACGTTGGCTTTTTCTCGGAACACTACTTTTACCCATGCCGCGAAGTTTCAATCTTTTTCAAAAAGTTGACTTCCGGTTTTGAAAACTTTATTTCCAAATCAAAATTCTTTTTTCATGAAAAACCTTCTTTTTCTCGTGGCGATGTTCGCCACACTTGGCCTTTTTGCACAAAAAGTTGACCTCGACGGTGAGGTGATTCCGCTTCAATATTTGCGTCTTCCTAAAAATCCGTTGCCGGCGGATGTCAAAATTTACAGCACGACACTTTCCGCCAACCCGCAAGACTTGAAAAATGTGGGCATGCCGGAGTCCGTTTTTTTGAAGCACCTGAAAATTCCCGGCTATAAAAAAAGCACGGATGGGTCGCAAATCAACATCGAACTTTCGTTGAGCGATTTTAAATACGATGGAAAAACGGAAAACAAAACGGCTGTTTCTACCGAAAAAGACAAAAATGGGAAAGAGGTGAAAACCACCAGTTATTATGCAGAAACCAAGTATTTCCACTTTTTTTACCTGAAAGTGCAAGATACCAAAAGTCAAATTCTGCACGAACAAAAATATTTGTTTGTCTCACGGGTGTTCAAAACTGGGACGTTTAACAATTATCAAGCATTGAGCAATTATTTGGGTCGGTCGCACGGCGTGGATTTGGCAAAACACGACCGCGAGGGTTTGACGCAGGCACTCGCGGGCATTCAAAATCAATTGGCGGAATTGTTTGGGTACACACCAACCAAAGACCAAGTGAAATTACAAATCCTCGATTCCGAAAAACACGAAGATTACGCGGGTTTTCAGGATGCTTATAAAACTGCGAAATCTGCTTTTTCGGCGATGCAGGCTGACCAGCCGCTCGATTCGATAAAAACACTTGCCCAAACGGCTATCCAATTTTTTGAAAAAGGAAAAGACAAGTACGACAGTGCTGAAAAATCTGGCAAAAAATTGAAATATGCTTGCCTGTACAACTTGGCACTGATTCATTTTTGGTTCGAAAATTTTGACGAAAGCGAAAAAATGGCGAACGCGGTGATTGCCAATGATTACGACCCGAAAGACGGCAAGCGTTTGTTGGAAGACATCGCCGAGTTGCGCGAACATTTGAAAAAATGCAGCCAAACGTCGCGACATTTCAAAACCGCCCCGGACGAAAAACCGGAAGCAGAGGAAGCCCCAGAAACTGGATTTACATCCGATGCCGAGGAACGTGTGGATGATTATAAAAAGAAAAAAATGGGCATCAAACCCGGTTGCGCGACGCACGAAGGCACTATTTGGTACTCGGATGGAAAGGAAGTGAAAGGCATTTTTATATTAGACAGACCGAATTCACTTTATTTTGGCGAGGGCGGGACGGTGCGTTTTGCCGTCGAAACGGAAAAAGATGTGCAAGTGGAATGGCCCGATTATAAAAAAGTCAGTCAATTTACTTTTGACAACCGCAATTTTAGGTTGATGCCGTTCAAATCGGCAAATGCCCTGCAAATTGGCAGCAAAGCCGACCCTGAAATTTTTGAAGTTTTACACGAATCCAATAAGGTCGAGCTGTTTTTAGCATACACCGAAGAGAAACGGGGCGTTGGGCAGCAGCCCGAGTTTGTTATCAACAAAGTGAAGGACAGGGACATGGTCTCGCTGAACAGCACAAAATTTGCGCTCAATTTGGACAAAGGCATCCGCAAAGAATTTAGCGATTGCCCAAATATCGTAGCGGCGACTGAAATTGACGGCGGTTTTAAACGGACGCCAGACCAAATGCTCCGGTTGGCCAAATTGTACGAGGAGTGTGTGAAATGAACCTGAATTTTTTGCGGCATTTTCATTTGTAAAAAAAATCGGGCAGGCAAACCATTTGGTTTCCTGCCCGATTTTTTTACAAATTTATGGTCATCAAAACGGGGCAGTGGTCGGAGTGCAGCGCGTCGGGCAGGTGTCGAACGTCCACAATTTTTTCCGCCAAATTATCGGTAACAGATTGATAATCAATGCGCCAACCTTTGTTGTTGGCCCGCGACCCGGCGCGAAAACTCCACCAACTGTACTCCACCAAACTCGGGTAAACCCGCCGAAAAGCATCGGTAAAACCGTTGGAAAACCATTTCGTCATCCACGCCCGTTCCTCGGGCAAAAAGCCGCTTGATTTTAGGTTCGTCTTCGGGCTGTGGATGTCGATTTCGGTGTGGGCAATGTTGTAATCGCCGACGACGATAAGTTTTTGGCGTTCTTTTTTCAACTCGGTTATCCAAATCAGGAACTCGTCGAGGAACTGGTATTTGAAATTTTGCCGCTCGTCGCCCGTCGTGCCGGACGGAAAATAGCAGTTCAAAATGGAGACATCGCCAAAATCCGCCCGGATGATGCGGCCTTCGCGGTCGTATTTTTCGATGCCGCAGCCGACGACAATATTATCGGGTTTCATTTTTGAAAAAATGGCCACGCCGGAGTAGCCTTTTTTCTCTGCCGAATGAAAACAGTGGTGGTAACCGAGTGCTTCGATTTCCAAAACCGGCACGTCCTCCGGCTGCGCTTTGGTTTCTTGGACGCACACAAAATCGAACTGCCCAGCCTTCAACCATTCAAAAAAGTTTTTTGAAATGGCCGAGCGGATGCCGTTGAGGTTGTAGGAAACGATGGTTTTGGACATTGGATGTTGGATTTTTAGATTTTGGATATTGAATTTTTTTAAAAAGAAAAAGGGGCTGTGGAATTTTTTTTCAAAAAAATCCACAGCCCCTTTTCAACTTTTTGACCCCGCTTGAAAATTTTAAAACGGAATATCTTCTTCGTTCATCCGCGAGGATTTGGTGATGACATTCGGGTTCGGCAATTGCTGATTGGATGGATTGCCACCGCTTTTTTGGCCGTTTCCGTTGTTTCCGTAGGGCGGATTCATGCCCGCGAAACCATGCTGGTCGAGGTTCGAAAACTTGGCGAACGTGTCCGTAAATTTCAATTTCACGGTGTCCAGCGCGCCATTTCTATGTTTTGAAATGATGATTTCGGCCATGCCTTTCAAAGATTGGCCGTTTTCATCTTCCATAATTTGGTAATATTCTGGGCGATAAATGAAGCCGACGATGTCTGCGTCCTGCTCGATCGCGCCCGATTCACGAAGGTCAGAAAGTTGCGGGCGTTTGTTCCCGCCCCGCGTTTCGACCGCCCGGCTCAACTGCGAAAGTGCAATCACCGGCACGTTCAATTCTTTCGCCATGCCTTTCAAAGCACGGGTAATCGCCGAAATTTCCTGTTCGCGGTTGCCATTTTTGTTGTTTTCACCGCCACCCGTCATCAATTGCAAATAGTCAATGATGACGAGGGAAATATCGTGCTGCATTTTCAACCGTCGACATTTTGCACGGAGTTCAAAAACATTGATGCCCGGCGTGTCGTCGATGAAAATCGGGATGGAATTCATTTTTTCCACCACCGTTTGGAGTTGCTGCCATTCGTAATCTTCCATTTTTCCGTTGCGGAATTTCTGCGCAGGGATTTCGGATTCCAAAGAAATCAAGCGTTGGACGAGTTGCGTGTTGGCCATTTCCAAAGAGAACAAAGCCACCGGTTTTCCAAAATCGCGCGCAGCGTTCAAAGCATTTGCGAGCACGAAACTCGTTTTTCCCATGCCCGGACGCGCCGCCAAAACGATCAAATCCGAACTTTGCCAGCCGGAAGTCAACCGGTCGAGGTCGGTAAAACCGCTCGGCACGCCGGTCAATCCATCTGTTTTTTTGGAAAGTTCTTCGACCTGTTTCAGCACGCGGCTCGACAGCGTGCCCATGCTTTCGTAAGTTCGGCTGAGGTTGTTTTGGGTAATCGAAAACAAGCCTTTTTCGGCCTCGTCGAGCAGGTTAAAAACGTCGGTCGTATCTTCGTAGGCATCCCGGATTGTGCGGGTCGAGACGCGGATCAGTTCGCGTTGGATGTGTTTTTGGGCAAGGATCCGGGCGTGGTATTCAATATTGGCCGCCGAAGCGACGCGGTTGGTCAGTTCAGCGAGAAAATAGGCATTCCCGATTTTGTCGAGGTCGCCGCAGCGTTTCAATTCTTCGGTCACGGTGAGCATGTCCACCGGGTGCGACCGCTCGAACAATCGGATGATTGCCCGATAAATCAGTTGGTGTTGTTCGAGGTAAAAAGTCTCGGGGCGGAGCACATCCATCACCTGCGGCAGGGCGTCGCGATCGAGCATCAAAGCACCCAAAACGGTCTCCTCCAATTGCAGTGCTTGGGGTTGGATTTTTCCAAAAACGTAGCTCGACAAGCCATCATTTTGGCCTGACGCCGGGCGGTCGCGCCCCGGCTGCATCTTAAAGTTGGAGCGGCTGCGCCCCTGACTTTCGTAAAAAGGATCGGATGATTCCCCCATAATACCAAAATTTTTGTTCCGATTTTAATCGGATAGTTGAAGGTTCGGACTGGTTTTGAAAAGATAAAAATCCATCAGGTGTAGCCAAAGCAAAACGCTGGCCACACTTGAAACTAAACATTGTACCCTTCACTAAATTTTTATGAAAACTGTTCTAAAAAAGTCGCCCACAAACGTACACCGAGAATTCAATAGTTAAAACAAAAAACAATAAGTATTGACACAATTTTTGTGGAAAACGTGGAAAACTATGTGGACAAAGTGTAAATTCTTCAAAGTTATCCACAAGGTCGATTGGTTTTCCACAGGCCAACTTGGTTTTGGTGGAATTTCAGTCTGTTGTTAAGCCAATGTATCTTCCTATTGATTTTCAAAATCTTAGATAAAAAACAAGGTAAAAATGCCCCCTTTCCAGCATGAAAAAACCACCAGAAAAGTGTTAATTCTGGTGGTTCAAAATTATGTGCAAAGATTTTTTCAGCCTAATTTTTGGGTCGTTTTTTTAAATATTTTGTTTTAAATTTTTTGAAACAAATACCTGTCCAATTTCAATCATGTTTGGAAGACGACGGATTTGTTTTTGTAAAAACACCTGTTGGGAAAGGTGAAATTTTATCTCGTGCGATGGTTGTTATCTTACAAAATAAATAAAAAAATGCCGAGGTGATTTTGAATCGCCTCGGCACTTTTATCACCTCAATTTGAGCCGTCTACTTTGTCATATTTCCCAAAACTTTGGCGGCCACCAATTTTGCTTTTTCCAAATTTTCGGTAGCCAAATCGCTGATTTCCAAAGTTACATGGACGTTGAACGACTTTTGCTGAATTACCAAAGTTGACTTTTCTGACAACCAAAAAGCGGTGGTTCCGAAATTTGGAACGACCACTGTTTTTTCATTTTGCAAGGATTTGAGTTGGGCGGTGGCATCGGTTTCGGTACCGAAATTGACCAATTTTAAAGCCAAACGGCACTCTGGATCTTGAAAAACATCGCTTTTGTCGTTGTGCGATTCGCGTTCTTTCCAGTCTTTTCGTTTCCAAACCCAAAGGCAAAACGACTCGTTTTTCAAAGTACGTTTATTGGTTTCGGTGGCTGGGTTCAGGCCAAAAATTTCCTGAAATTGAGCATCGGGAAACAAATCGCAACCGTCCAATTGATATGGGTTTTCGGAACGAACGGGTGCTCCGGTCAAAGTGTCGAGGCCGGCGTCCATCTTTTTTTGGGCAGCATCAGAGATTTGAGGTTTGTCATTTTTGCAATTTGAAAAAAGAAAAATGGACAAAATGGCGAGGAGAAATGAAAAGCGCATTTTAAAATTTTTAGATGTGGGAAGAAGAAATTTTGGGCGGCAAAAGTAAAAATGCTTTTCGTCCAGCAACCCAATTCGCAAAAATTCCGACCTTTCGCAGGTACAAAATTGCGAGGTGAAAGTTTTTTCGCACATTTGCCCACCCCGAAACTTTCTAGACAATTCATCAATCATCTTTTATCAATTCATCTTTTCAAAAAAATGGCAGATAATTCAGACAAAATTTCAACGCCAGCCCCAACGGAGGCCGGGAAATTTCCGAAAAGCATACCTTATATTATAGGTAACGAGGCTGCGGAGCGGTTCAATTATTATGGTTTGCGGGCGATTTTGACCACTTTTATGGTTGCCCAATTTTACAACCCAACCCACTCGACCGACCCGACGATTGTCCAAGCCGCCGAAGCCACCGCAAATGCCAAGACCCACGATTTCGTTGCGATGGTTTACCTGCTCCCGATGTTTGGTGGCATGGTGGCCGACTGGTTTTGGGGAAAATACAAGACAATCCTTTGGTTGTCATTGGTTTATGTCGTCGGAAATATTTTGGTTGCACTTTCGGTGAACAACGAGGTGATGTTTACTTCGGCTTTGATGTTGATTGCGGTGGGCGCGGGTGGCATCAAACCATGCGTTTCGGCGAACGTCGGCGACCAATTTGACTCCTCCAATTCGCACCTGATTTCGAAGGCGTTCGATGCGTTTTATTTTTCCATCAATGCAGGATCGTTTTTCTCCATTTTGATGATTCCATATTTGAAATCGCATTATGGCCCGGCGGTGGCGTTTGGCGTTCCGGCGATTGCGATGTTGATTGCCGTTTTCTTTTTCTGGGCAGGCCGGGGCAAGTACCGCCGCGTGCCGCCAAAAGGTGGCGACAATAACCGAAAAGTGGTGCTTGCCACGGCGTTTTTGTCTTTGGTGGCGAGTTATCTTTATTTTGATAAGACTTTGCACATGGGCATCGGGCCGGTTTTGGGCGCGTGGTTGATCATGATTACTGCTTTGGCTTTCATTTTCAAAAAACAATGGTTCGCAAAACCGGGCAATTTTATCGGCATCAATTTGTTCGCTTTGACCAACGGCGGTTTTGCAGCCGCCGCCAAAGAATACGGCGATGAAACCGTCGAAGGCATCAAAGCCGTTTGGCGGGTGCTTTCGGTTTTTGCGTTTGTCCCCATTTTTTGGGCACTTTGGGACCAAAGCCAATCGGAATGGGTCGTGCAAGCCACCAAAATGGACTTGAATTGGCTGGGCATAAAATGGGAGGCCGAGCAGATTTCATTTGTCAACGCGGCTTTTATTCTGATGTTCATTCCTTTATTTTCATTTGGGGTTTATCCATTGGTCGGAAAAATGGGTATAAAAGTCACGCCGTTGCGCAAAATCGGTGCCGGATTAGTGCTGACTGCCCTTTCATTTGTCGTGGTTGCCATCACTCAAACTTGGATTGACGCAGGGGAGGTGCCGAACATTTCGTGGCAAATTTTGGCCTTCGTGATCTTGACCGCTGGCGAAATCATGGTTTCCATCACTTGCCTGGAATATGCCTACACCCAAGCCCCGCCGACGATGAAATCAACCATCATGGCTTGTTATTTGATTACCGTGACGCTCGGAAATGTGGTCGTTTCGGTCATCCAAAACAACATCAAGGACGGTGGTTTTTTCGCCCAATTCAGCGGCGCATCTTTTTACTGGCTGTTTTGTGGGATTTGTTTTGCTACGGCGATTTTGTTCATGATCATTTCTCCGTTTATCAAAGAGCGGTCGTACATCGTGAGTGATGTGAAATAAGTGCGTTGATTTTGCTTTATTTTCATAAAAATGGGCGGCTCTTCCGGGTCGCCCATTTTTTATGCTTTCTAAATTTACTTTTTCTTCGCAGGTGCTTTTTTCGCCGCCGGTTTTGCCGCCGTTTTCCCCGCAGCCGCCTTCTTTTTCGCCGGGGCTTTTTTATCAAAAGCCGTCGGGTTTTCCTCCAAAATCCGCTTTTTCACATCTTCCAAAGTCAAAGTCAGGGCTTGGTCGGGCGTCATTTTCGCGCCGTCAATCCTCGGCAAATTGATGCTCTCTTTTCCAAAACGGATGAACGGCCCCCACCTGCCATTTTCCACTGCAATGCCTTCTTCTTCCCAATTGTGGATGTAGCGGTTCGCCTCTTTTTCGACTTTTATTTCCAAAAGTTCGATGGCTTGGCGCTCGGTCAAAGTATCAAAATCAAACCGAACCGGGATGTTGACAAACAAACTGCCCCACTTGATAAATGGTCCAAAACGCCCTTTTCCTTTTGTAATCGGCTGTTCTTTGTAAAATCCGAGCGGTTTGTCGGCCTCGCGTTTCGTGGCAATCAGTTCGAGGGCGCGGTCAAATTGGACTTCGAACGGGTCTTCGCCGCGTGCCAACGAGACGAACATGTCGCCCCATTTGACGTAGGGACCGAACCGCCCGGCGTTCACCGTGACATCTTGGCCTTCGAGTTCGCCGAGCGTCCGGGGCAGCGCGAAGCACAAAAGAGCCTCTTCCATCGACAAAGTTTCGAGGTTTTGGCCCGGTTTGAGGTTGGCGTATTTTGGGTTTTCGCCCTTTTCGAGTTCGTCGCCCGTACCGATTTGGATGACGGGTTTTCCCAATTTTGACATTCGGACGAGCAAAGTGCGACCAGTTTCGGGGTCCTTTCCCAAAATCCGTTCGCCGGAAACGCGGTCGGCCTCGGCCATGGTCTGTTCGACGGTGGCGTGAAATGGACGGTAAAATTTATCAATCATTTTCGTCCAGTCCAATTTGCCTTCGGCGATGTCGTCAAATTCCTTTTCGACGCTCGCAGTGAAACCAAAATCCATGATTTGCTTGAAATATCCATCCAAAAAGTCGCTGACAATCGTGCCCATGTCAGTCGGATAAAGCACGTTTTTGGTCGTCCCGGTCGTTTCTTTTGATTTCTTTTTTGAAATCACGTCATTTTTCAAAATGAAGATCAGGAACTCGCGCTCCTCGCCCGGGCGGCTGTCCTTCACAACATATCCACGATTGGCTTCCATGATTTTCGTGATGGTCGGGGCGTAAGTCGACGGACGGCCGATGCCGAGTTCCTCCAATTTTTTCACCAAACCTGCCTCGGTAAATCTCGCCGCCGCGCGGGTAAATTTTTCGGTCGCCGTCATTTCGGCCATGTCCAATTTTTGGCCGACGGTCATCGGTGGCAACATGCCTTTTTCGTCCTCGCTTTCCTCCTCGTCGGTGCTTTCGATGTACAATTTTAGGAAACCGTCGAACTTTATCACTTCGCCTTCGGCCACCAATTTTGCTTCTTTTTGGGTTGAAATTTCAATGTCGACCACCGTTTTTTCCAGTTCGGCATCGGCCATTTGGCTGGCGACGGCGCGTTTCCAGATGAGTTCGTAGAGTTTTTGTTCGTCGCGCTGGCCGCTCACGTTGAACCGTTCGACGTAAGTTGGGCGGATGGCTTCGTGGGCTTCCTGCGCGGATTCGTTTTTGGTTTTGAAACGACGTTCGTGGTGGTAGTTCGCGCCAAATTGTTTGACGATTTCCTCGCCGATGCTTTGAATGGCCGATTCCGCGAGGTTGGTCGAGTCGGTACGCATATAAGTTATGAAACCTTGTTCGTACAAACCTTGCGCGACGGCCATCGTCCGGGACACCGAAAATCCGAATTTCCGGCTCGCTTCCTGCTGCAAAGTGGAGGTGGTGAACGGCGCGGCCGGGCGGCGTTTCGTCGGTCGGACATCGATTTTGCCGACACTGTAATTTGCGCCGACGCATTTTTTCAAAAAACCTTCCGCCTCGCCTGAGGCGAGGCCGGGTCTATCAAATTTCGTGGGGCACTCGGCTTTGAAACCCGAGATTTTCCCCGCTGCATTTTTGACCGAAAAATCTGCCTCGATTTTAAAAAATGCTTTCGTTTTGTGCGCTTGGATTTCGCGCTCGCGCTCGACCACCAATTTTACCGTGACCGATTGGACGCGGCCTGCCGAAAGTTGGCCTTTTACTTTTTTCCAAAGCAACGCGGACAATTCCCATCCCACCAAACGGTCCAAAACACGCCGCGCTTGCTGCGCATTCACGGTGTCCATGTCCAAATTTCGGGGATTGGCGACGGCTTTGAGGATGGCGGGTTTCGTGATTTCGTGAAAAACGATGCGTTTTGCGGTGAGCGGGTTCAAGCCCAAAACCTCGCAAATATGCCAAGAAATGGCCTCCCCTTCGCGGTCTTCGTCCGTCGCTAGCCAAACTTCTTCGACGCGCCCGGCGGCATCTTTCAATTCCTTGACCGTTTTGTATTTGTCTGCCGGGATGACGTAGGTCGGTTTGTAATTGTTGTTGACATCCACCGAGAGGTCGGAACCTTTGTCCAAATCGCGGATGTGGCCGAACGAGGATTTGACTGAAAAATCCGAGCCGAGGATTTTTTCAATCGTCTTTGCCTTCGCAGGCGACTCGACTATTAATAGTTTTTTTGCCATAAAATCAGGTGGTTTTGGATGAAGGTTTAGAAGGTTTAGGAGGTTTAAGAAGGTTTAGGAAGGTTTAAACCTTCTAAACTTTCTAAACCTCCTAAACCCTTTTCAGCCAAAAACGGGGGCAAAAGTAAAAGGTTTCTGAAAAGTTGTTCATCCAACTTCAATTTGGCAAGAAGATGCGCAGATTTGTCCACTTTTAAAAAGTTGAAAAATCTGATTGTTGAAAAATTAAATCGCCCCATTTTTGCCCCATCATGATGTCAAAACGTTGCAAATACGCGCTCAAAGCACTCGCCCGGTTGGGCAAAGAATTTGGCAAAGACCCCGGTTCGGTGGCCACGCCAGAAATCGCCCGATGCGAAAACATCCCCAAAAAATTCCTCGAACAGATTTTATTGGAACTCAAAAAAGGGGGTTTCGTGGAAAGCCGTGCCGGGGCGACGGGCGGTTATTTTTTGTTAAAAAACCCAGCAGAAATTTCAATCAAAGAAATTTTGCGGCTGATCGACGGGCCAATTGCGCTGCTGCCCTGTGTTTCCACCAAATTTTACAAACGCTGCGAGGACTGTCCGGACGAGGCTGCGTGCCGGTTGAATTTTGTTTTTGCGGAAGTTCGAACGCGAGATGTCGAATTGTTGAAAGGTTTTTCCATTCAAGATTTGATGTAAAAATTTTATGAAAATTTAATCTCTACTTGTTTGGTAGATATTAAATTTTCCAACAACTTTGCCCGCAGTTGCCAATCTGGCCAATTGGGCAGTTCTGCTTTTTATCAACCAAATATTTTAACTATCCTCGAATGAAAAAAAGAATTACACCACGTCCGGTGCAGTTGCCCTGCATTTATTTATCTTTTTTAAAAACCAATTTCGCGGCCTTGCTTGAAAATTTCAATCACCGCCAGCCGAAAAACGCCATTTTCTGGCGACCGATTTTGACTTTTTTTACCCTTTTCGTTTTGGCAAAAACTTCGCCGGCCCAAACCACCATCTCGCCTGAGGCGAGACCGGACGAACCCGCCGAGTTCAAAATTGACCTCGAAATTCGTCCGCGAACCGAACTGAGAAATGGTTACCGATTGCTCCGAACCGATTCTTCGCACGCCGCACTTTTTACCTCGCAGCGCAGCCGTTTGAGTTTGAATTTTAAGAAAAAAGGGTTTCATTCGTTGTTTTCAATTCAAGATATCCACGTTTGGGGCGACCGTGACCCGCGTTCGGCCATCGGCACGGTGCAGATTTTTGAAGGTTGGGCAGAGCCATTTTTGGGAAAATATTTTTCAATCCGCGCGGGTCGTCAAAAACTGATGTTTGACAACCAACGGCTTTTTGCCGAAAACAACTGGCGGGCAAATGCAAATGCGCACGACGCGATAAATTTTCGGTACAACACCGCAACTTTCAATTCCGACCTTGCTTTTGCTTTTAACCAACTGGCCGAGCGGGATTTTGGAACGCCATTTTTGCCAAACGGCTTTGAAAATTACAAGTTTTTGGGGGTCAGTTTTATCAAAAAGAAGTTCAAAAATGGTTTTTCGCTCACGTTTTTGAACACCGCCGATGGTTTTCAAGACCCCGCAAATGCCGAAAAAATGTTCCTCCGGCACACGAACGGCGGGCGGGTGGAATTTGAAAAAGGAAAGATTTATGGCACTTTCAGCGGCTATTTTCAATCTGGAAAAAACCCAAAAGGCACGCTGATTCAGGCCTGGTATTTTCAACCGGAAATCAAATGGACACCAAAAAAATGGGTCGTTCGGCTCGGCGCGGAGGTGATGTCCGGCGACGACGCGACCCGCGCGGAAGACAAAAAAGACCATAATTTCGTACCATTGTACGGCGTGGCGCATCGTTTTATGGGAAATATAGACTTGTTCACCCGTTTTCCAGCAGACGTGAACAATGCAGGTTTGGTCAATCCGTACTTGTTTTTGCTCTACAATTTTAATGAAAAATGGTCGCTGAAATCCGACCAGCACATTTTTTCCAGCCAAAATAATTTTGTAAAAAATGGCGCGGTCATCGAAAAATACCTCGGTTTTGAGCAAGATTGGCTGCTGATTTTTCAGGCAAATAAATCAACGGCCGTCGAATTTGGGCTGTCGTGGTACAAAGGCACGGAGTCGCTCGAAATCATCAAAAAAGGGGGCGACCACGAAAAATTGTTGTTCTGGTCGTACCTGCAATTGACCTGCAAACCAGAATTGTTCAACTCGAAAAAATAATAAAAATATTACTTCAAAATGAAAAGAAAACTCGGCTTTTTATTCCTAATTTTTTGTTTTTGGCTAAATCTTTCAGCACAAATAACAGTCAACACCGAAGAACAACTTTGGCTCGGCGTGTTCAATCAAACCCGGTTTTCACAAAAATGGGGCATCTGGGCAGAAATGCAATTTCGATGGAAAGACAATTTTGTGGGCGACCCGGCGACCTTCATCGCCCGACCCGGCCTGACTTTTTATGCGTTCGATGACCTTCGACTGACGGCTGGATATGCTTTTATCAATCATTTTCCGGGCGAAAACCACAAAAATATTTCGCAACCGGAGCATCGCCCGTGGCAACAAATCCAATGGTTTGTGCGCCCAAAACAAGTTCGGTTCATGCAGTGGCTGCGGTTGGAGCAGCGTTTTCGCCGAAAAATTTTGAACGACGACGCGCTGGCCGAGGGCTTTAATTTTAATTGGCGACTGCGATTCAACACCGCGCTTTTTATACCTTTGACAAAAAAGAAGTTCGCGCCCGGTGGCTTGCAATTTTTATTGAACGATGAATTTATGGTCAATTTCGGAGAGCAAATCGTGTTCAATGTTTTTGACCAAAATCGGTTTTTTGCCGGATTTGTCTATCAATTGAACCATCACGGGCAGTTGCATCTTGGCTACATGAACCTTTTTCAGCAGCAAGCCGCTGGGAATGTTTTCAGAAATCAGCACACCATCCGGCTGTTTTATTTTCAAAACTTTGATTTGCGAAAAAATCCAGCCCATTAAAAAAAGACTTTAATTCAATGAAAATCAAACTTTTACCAATCATTCTGCTCGCAATTTTCGGGTCATTTGCCTGCGGCAAAAAGAACCCAAACAGCGTCAGCATCAGCCTGTCGGGCGCGTTCGCGTTGTACCCGTTGGCCGTAAAATGGGCGGACGAATACAAAAAATTGAACCCAAATATCCGCTTCGACATTCAGGCCGGCGGCGCGGGAAAAGGCATGACCGATGCACTTTCGGGCGCGGTTGACCTCGGCATGTTTTCACGCGAAATCGCGCAGGCCGAAAAAGACAAGGGCGTTTGGTGGGTCGCTTTGACGAAAGACGCGGTGCTGCCGACCATCAATGCCAAAAACTCTGCGCTCCAAACTTTGATAGAAAAAGGTTTGACGAAGGAAAAATTTCAACGCATTTTTATCCAAAACGACGTCAAAACTTGGGGCGAACTGCTCGGCACCGCTGAAACTGCCCCTTTAAATGTCTATACCCGGTCCGATGCGAGCGGTGCTGCCGATTCGTGGGCAGCGTTTTTGGGCGGAAAACAGGAAAACCTGAAAGGCATCGGCGTGAACGCCGACCCCGGCATTGCGGATGCGGTTTTAAAAGATGTGAACGGCATCGGTTACAACAATTCGCTGTTTGCTTTTGACCAAAAAACCGGGCAAAAACGCCCCGGCCTCGAAGTCGTCCCGATTGACAAAAACGGCAACGGCACGATTGACCCGGACGAAAATTTTTACACCGATTTCAAATCCGTTTTGGCTGCAATCGCCGATGGCCGGTACCCGGCACCGCCCGCCCGAGACCTCTATTTTGTCTCGAAAGGCAAACCCGCCCGGCCAGAAGTTTTGGCTTTTTTGAATTGGGTGTTGACGGAAGGACAAAAATTCGTGACCGAGGCTGGGTACGTGCCGCTGCAACCGGAACGCATTACGACAGAGGCTGCCAAATTAAAAAATTAAGAAATCCATTTTGGCTCAATTGGAGGTGGGTATTTATTACCACCAAACGTGGGGCGGTATAAATAGAGAACAACAAAAAAGCGAAAAAGAAAAACCCCG
>JANNMS010000143.1:0-11123 GCA_031398055.1 Saprospirales bacterium
GGCACATAGTTTTTAAGTGTTTTTGACAAAAAAACTATGTGCCTCTATGTGAAAACCCCTCTGTGAACTATGTGTCAAAAAAACCAAAAAGTGCATCAAATAACCCATTTCGGACAAACCCCAACCTAAAATTCCGCACTCTCTTTCTGACGAAAAACTAATCAATCAATGCAAATTCTACTCGGTATCATTTTCCATTTCATCGGCGGTTTCGCGTCCGGCAGTTTTTACGTCCCGTTTCGGCGCGTCAAAATGTGGTCGTGGGAAAGCGCGTGGATTGTCGGCGGCGTGTTTTCGTGGCTGATTGTGCCGTTTTTGGCTGCCACTTTGACCGTCCCGGATTTCATGGAAATCATCAAAAGCACGCCCTCGCCTACCCTTTTTTGGACGTATTTTTTTGGTTTGCTTTGGGGCATCGGCGGCCTGACTTTCGGCCTCGCGATGCGCTACCTCGGCATGAGTTTGGGCATGAGCGTGGCGCTCGGATATTGTTCAGCGTTCGGCGCGCTCGTCCCGTCCATATATTATGGTATCAATCCGACGGCGGGGAAAATGGGCATCGGTGAAATGTTCGCAAATTCCGGTGGGCAAATGATACTTTTTGGTGTGCTGGTCTGCCTCGCGGGCATTGCGGTTTGCGGTCGCGCCGGGATGCTGAAAGAACGCGAACTCGACGACGCGGCCAAAAAAGAAGGCGTGGCCGAGTTTGATTTGACACGCGGCTTGATTGTGGCCACCATTTCGGGCATCCTTTCGGCCTGTTTCAATTTTGGAATTGAGGCCGGAAAAGACATGGCGCACGTCGCCATCGAACGCGGCGCGAACCCGCTTTTTCAAAACAACGTGATTTTCGTCGTGCTTTTGTGGGGCGGCCTGACCACGAATTTTGTGTGGAGCATGATTTTAAATTTTAGAAATAAATCTTTTGGCGATTATTCAAATTCAAAATCACCACTTTTATCAAACTATGCTTGGGCAGCACTCGCCGGGACGACGTGGTTTTTGCAGTTCTTTTTTTACGGAATGGGCGAATCGAAAATGGGCAACGGCGCGTCGTCGTGGATTTTGCACATGGCATTTATCATCCTGATTTCGAGCGCGTGGGGCTTGTTTTTGAAAGAATGGAAAGGCGTGAGCCGCCGGACGATGACCACGATTTTTGCAGGGATTGGGGTGATTTTGTTGTCGGTGGTGATTGTTGGGATTGGGAATTCGATGAAATAGAAGCGATTTATGGAAAAAATAAAACTTGATTCCAACAACTGGCGAGATATCCCCCATTTAAGAGGCAGGGTCGCCACGCAGGAAGACATTGAAAGTGGCATTGCCATTTTTCGAATTGACATGAAAGGTATTGAAGGCGAACATTGCCCAATTGACCTTGACATTCCGGCTTTGGCATGGCTGACCGATGCAGAAACAAGTGGAAAAAAATTGGTGGTAATAACCCAAGCAGAATGGTCAAATGGCAATTCCGTCGTCGCCTACATTGATTTCAACAATGAAATTGGAGCAGGTACTTTAAATGAATTTGAGATAATTGAAAACCCGGATTCAATTGTTTTTTGATGCTGTGGGTAGTTGGGTCTTCGCCGCCGAGTGATTTATAAGTAGTAGTAACCAAGTAATTTTAAAATTTGATTTTAAAATTACTTGGTTAAAATATTCAATTTTTAATCTTCGGGGTAATCCGTCAATCAAATTTAAAAATGTCGTCCAACTGGATTTTCAAATCGGGAAATATGACGCAGTCCAAAATATCGTCTTTGACATAAATCGTGGCCGGGCTGTAAACACCCGCGTCGGTGAGATGAAATTGAAAAACCGCTTCGCGTTCGGGGTCAAAAATCCAGTATTCGCGGATTTCATTTTCTTCGTAAAGCAGTTTTTTAGTTTTCATTTCTTTCGCAGAATTGCCCGGCGAAAGGATTTCGATGACCAAATCGGGTGCGCCGAGGCAGCCTTTATCGTCCAATTTTTTCAAATCGCAAATGACGCAAATGTCAGGTTGGACAACAGAAAACACACTTTTGTTGGCTTTGGCCGATTTGCGTTTGTCGTGTAAACGGACATCAAACGGGGCAGCAAACGCACGGCAGGCATGGCGCGTAAAATGGTTGCCAATTTTCAACGTCAAATCCCATGAAATACGCTGGTGTTTGGTGTTTGGTGCGGCCATCGGCAAAATTTTGCCCTTGATAATTTCGACCGCTTGGTCAAATTTCCAAGTCAAATAATCGGCATAACTGTACATCCCGTTTGCCAAATCAAGTTGTTCGAGACTAATCACATCTTTCATTTGCCTAAAATTTAGGGCAAAAATAGGTTAAAAAGTAAAGAAAAATGTCCAAAACATTCCGCCACGTCTCCTACCTCTGGGACGACCAAAAAGCCGCCGAACTCGCCGGGGACGAAGTCGCGCTCCTCGTTTACCGCTCGAATTTGCTCGGCGCAGACCTTCGTTTGACCAATTATGGCGGCGGAAATACCTCCTGCAAAGTATTTTCAAAAGACCCGTTGACCGGCCAAAACGTCGAAGTCATGTGGGTAAAAGGCAGCGGTGGCGACCTCGGAACGATGAAACGCAGCGGCCTCGCGGCACTTTTTGTCGAGCGGCTGCGGAGTCTGAAAAACGTCTATCGCGGCCTAGAATTTGAGGACGAAATGGTCGATCTTTTCAACCACTGCATTTTCGATTTGGCCTCGAAAGCACCTTCGATTGACACGCCGCTGCATGGTTTTTTGCCTTTTAAACATATTGACCACCTGCATCCAGACGCGGCGATTGCGATTTGTGCAGCAAAAAACGGGCAAGAAATCACTGAAAAATTGTTCGGCGGCACCGTCGGCTGGGTCGGTTGGCAGCGTCCAGGCTTCGATTTGGGACTGCAACTTTTGGAATGTTTGACCCAAAATGCTGAAAAAGGCATCGCGCTGCGCGGCATCATGCTCGGTTCGCACGGCCTGTTTTCGTGGGGAAATACTGCTTTCGAATCTTATCAAAACACCCTCGAAATCATCGAAACCTGCGCCGATTTTTTGGAAAAAAAAGAGGGAAAAACGCGCCCTGTTTTTGGCGGAGCAAAAATGGAAAGCCTAGAAAAACTTGCACGGGACAGGCAGGCCGCCGCGCTCGCCCCGATTTTGCGCGGTTTTTGTTCGAGTGAAAACCGGATGGTGGGTCATTTTTCAGATGACGAAAGGGTTTTGAATTTTATAAATTCCAACGATTTGGAACGGCTCGCGCCCCTCGGCACATCTTGCCCAGATCATTTTTTACGGACAAAAATTTCACCTTTGGTTTTAAATTTAAAACCAAACGAGGATGTTTTTGGTGAATCTGATATTTTAAAAGTCAAGGAAAAACTCGCCCCGGCGTTCGAAGAATACCGAAAAATGTACGCCGATTATTATTTGACCTGCAAAAAACCGAACTCCCCGGCGATGCGCGACCCGAATCCCGTCGTCATTTTGTGGCCGGGCGTGGGCATGTTCACGTTTGCAAAAGACAAGCAGACCGCGCGCGTCGCCGCCGAATTTTACGCCAACGCCATCAACGTGATGCGCGGCAGCGAGGCGATTTCAGAGTACACTTCGCTGCCCCGGCAGGAGGCTTTCGATATCGAATACTGGCTTTTGGAAGAGGCAAAATTGCAGCGGATGCCAAAACCGAAGCCACTTTCCGGACGTGTCGCGCTCGTCACTGGTTCGGCGGGCGGCATCGGAAAAGCAATTGCCCGGAAATTTTTGGAGGAAGGCGCGTGCGTCGTTTTGAACGATTTGAACGCCGAACGGCTCGACGAGGCGAAAAACGAATTTCAAAAAACCTTCGGAAAAGACAATGTCGCGGCGGTTTTGCTTGACGTGACAAATTCAAATTCGATTGAAAATGCGTTCACGGCGGCGAGTTTGGCTTTCGGCGGCGTCGATATTTTGGTCAACAACGCAGGCATCAGCATTTCAAAAAGCATCCTCGACCACTCGATTTCGGACTGGGACAAACTTTTTGACATTTTGGTAAAAGGCCAATTTTTGGTCAGCCGGGCGGGCGTGGAAATCATGCGAAAGCAAAATTTCGGCGGCGATATTTTAAATATTGTTTCAAAAAATGCCGTCGTCGCAGGGCCAAACAACGCAGGTTACGGCTCGGCGAAAGCGGCGCAGGCACATTTGACGCGCCTTTTGGCCGCCGAACTCGGCTCCGACAAAATCCGGGTAAACTCGGTGAACCCCGACGCGGTCATCGCTGGCTCGAACATTTGGTCGGGCGGCTGGGCGGAAGGACGCGCAAAAGCCTACGGCATCACGGTCGAGGAATTGCCTTCTTTTTATGCAAAACGGACGCTTTTGGGTGAAATCATTTTACCGGAAGACATTGCAAACGCCTGTTTTGCCTTCGTCGGAGGGCTTTTGAACAAGTCGACGGGCAACGCTTTGAATGTAGACGGCGGGGTGGCGATGGGATTTTTGCGCTAATTTTTTTCAACACATAGGCACATAGAGACGATTTCACATAGGCCACATAAGTCTATGTTTTCTATGTGAAAACGCCTATGTGCCTATGTGTTAAATAAAAACTCAAAAAATGTTTATCAAAGACCAAATTGAAGATTTCAACCAAAAAAACCGCCCCGCGCACGACTTCCATTTTCAATACATCGCTGAAATTTTGACCCGAAAAGGCATTGACGTTCAGGCGGTTATCGAAAAAATAAAGGCATTTCAAATTGCCATCCCGTCGTGGGCTTTGGGCACGGGCGGCACGCGGTTCGGCAGGTTTCCGAGCGGCGGCGAGCCTCGGAATTTGGAGGAAAAAATCGAGGACGTGGGTTTGCTGCACGCACTCAACCGCTCGTCCGATTCGATTTCGTTGCACATTCCGTGGGACATTCCGCGCGACCCGGCGTCGGTGAAAAACCACCTGAAAACGCACGGTTTGACGATTGATTCGGTCAACTCGAACACGTTTCAAGACCAGCCGGGGCAGCCGTTTTCGTACAAATTTGGTTCGCTTTGCCACACCGACCGGGCGACACGGGCGCAGGCGATTGACCACAATATTTCGTGCATCGAGCACGGCGTGGCTTTGGATTCCAAAGTTTTGACCGTTTGGCTGGCCGACGGCTCGAATTTTCCGGGGCAAACGCATTTCAGAAAAGCGTGGCAGCGCACCGCCGATTCGCTCTCGGAAATTTACCAAAAACTGCCCGACGACTGGACGATGCTCCTCGAGTACAAACCGTTCGAGCCGAATTTTTACTCGATGGTCGTGCCGGATTGGGGCACGTCGTGGTCGTTTTGCCAATTTTTGGGCGAAAAGGCGCAAGTTTTGGTGGATTTGGGGCATCATTTGCCAAACACGAACATCGAACAAATCGTGGCGCGGCTGATGCATTTTGGGCGGCTGGGTGGTTTTCATTTCAACGGTTCGATGTACGGTGACGACGATTTGACTACGGGGAGCATCAAACCGTACCAGTTTTTCCTGATTTTTAATGAATTGGTGGACGCGATGGCCGACCCGACGATCAAAAATCCGCCGCTCGCGTGGATGATTGACGCGAGCCACAACTCGAAAGACCCGCTCGAAGATTTGCTCCAATCGGTTCAAAATATTTTGACAACCTACGCAAAAGCACTTTTGGTGGACAGAAAAACGCTCGGCGAGGCGCAGGAAAACAACGATGTCGTGGCTGCCGAGGAAATTTTGCGCGACGTTTTTGCGACCGACACCCGCCCGCTCGTGGCCGAGGCGGCGCGGCAAATCGGCGGGGCGATTGACCCGATTTCTGTTTTTAGGAATTTGAAAATCCGGGAAAAATTGATTGAAAAAAGAGGGAAAACGAGCGTGGCGACGGGGCTTTGATTTTTTTGTCGACAAAAACGATTCCTTCTGCATGACAAAAAAAACATGATTTTAATTTTCGACATCGGCAAGACCAACAAAAAATGCTTCGTTTTCGACGAGGATTACCGCATCGTTTTTGAAAAAAACACGACCCTGCCCGAAATCACCGACGAGGACGGCGACCCCTGCGAAGACCTTTTTTTGTTGAAAAATTGGGTTTTGGAATCCGTCCGGGAAATTTTGGCCGACCCGCGTTTTCAAATCCGGGCGGTCAATTGCACGACTTACGGAGCCAGTTTTGTGCATTTGGATGCCGACGGCGAGCCGCTCACACCTTTATATAATTACCTCAAACCGTTTCCCGACGACCTGAAAAAACAGTTTTTCACGAAATACGGCGGCGAAGGAAAGGTGGCACTCGAAACGGCTTCGCCCGTTTTGGGGATGCTCAATTCTGGGCTGCAACTTTTTTGGTTGAAAAATGCGCGGCCTGAAATTTTTCAAAAAACAAAGTGGTCGCTGCACCTGCCGCAGTTCGTAGCGTCGCTTTTGAACGGTCAATTTTTCAGCGAAATCACGAGCCTCGGTTGCCACACGATGCTCTGGGATTTTCAAAAAAACGACTACCACGAGTGGGTTAAATCAGAGGGAATCGCCGAAAAATTTCCGCCGATTTACCCCTATCCAATAACCAATAACCAATCAACCAATCAACCAATATCCGGTTTGCACGATTCTTCGGCGGCGCTGATTCCATATTTGGCCAGTTTCGCCGAGCCGTTCGTTTTGATTTCGACCGGGACGTGGTGCATCTCACTCAACCCGTTCAACGACGAACCGCTCACCGATTTTGAACTCAAAAACGATTGCCTTTGCTACCTGACTTTCGAGGGAAAACCGGTGAAAGCCGCGCGGTATTTTGGCGGAAACGAGCATGAAATTGGGGTGAAAAAACTGGCCGCCGAGTTCGGCGTGGCCGATGATTTTTACCAAAAACCGCTCGCCGCAGGTGCTGAAATTTTTGAAAAATACGCCATATTCATCGCGCAACTCGTTGAAAAACAAGTAGTTTCGACCCGTTTGGCCATCGGAAAATCTCCGGTGCGCCGCATTTTCGTGGACGGCGGTTTTTCCAAAAACGGAATTTACATGAAATTTTTGGCCGCAGCATTTCCAGAAATGGAAGTTTTCGCAGCAGAAATTGCACAAGCCACCGCGCTCGGTGCGGCGATGGTAATCCACGATTTTTGGAACAAAAAACCGATGCCCAAAAACTTAATTTCACTCAAAAAAATCCGTGTCCCATCCTGAAAATCCGTGTGCTTTTGGAACACGGATTTTCAGGATGGGACACGGATTTTTTTTAATTTTTTTGAAAATGACTTTCAATCCAAATTTTCCGGCAATTGACGACCTCCGAAATCGCGCAAAAAAACGCATCCCACGTTTTGCTTTTGAATATTTGGACGGCGGTTGCAACGAAGACGTGAACCTTTTTAAAAACACCGCCGAACTCCGCGAGGTCGAATTGAAACCATTTTACCTCTCAAAACACGCGGGGTCGGATTTGAAAACCGAACTTTTCGGCCATGTTTACGACGCGCCGTTTGGCATCGCGCCTGTCGGTTTACAAGGTTTGATGTGGCCGGGTGCGCCCGAAATTTTGGCGAAAGCCGCCAAAAACCACAACATTCCTTTCATTTTGAGCACGGTGACGACCGCAAGCATCGAAAAAATCGGCGAATTGACGGACGGAAAATTTTGGTTCCAACTTTACCACCCCGCTGAAAACGCCCTCCGCGACGATATTTTGGACCGCGCCGAAGCCGCCGGTTGCGAAGTTTTGGTCGTTTTATGCGACGTGCCGAGTTTCGGTTTTCGCCCGCGCGACATCCGGAACGGGCTGGCGATGCCGCCAAAAATGTCGCTCCAAAATATTTTGCAAATCATGGGAAAGCCAAATTGGGCATTGAAAACTTTGCTGCACGGTCCCCCCAATTTTGCGACGATGAAAAAGTACATGCCCAAAAATATGAACATGAAAAAATTGGGCGAATACATGAACCAGACCTTTTCTGGACGGGTAAACGAGGAAAAAATTGCCCCAATCCGCGACCGCTGGCACGGAAAAATCGTGTTGAAAGGTGTGGCCAGTGAGGAGGATACGGCAATGGCCGTGCGCCTCGGCCTCGACGGAATCATCGTTTCGAACCACGGTGGGCGGCAACTCGACGCGGGCGAATCGTCCATCCATTCGCTCGCGCCGATTGTCAAGAATTACAAAAACCAGATAAAAATCATGCTCGACAGCGGCATCCGGTCGGGGCCCGACGTGGCGCGGGCGATGGCCCGCGGGGCGGAATTTTCTTTTCTAGGCAGGTCATTTATGTACGGCGTGGCGGCGCTCGGCGAGGCGGGCGGCGAGCACGTCATTTCGATTTTGAAAATGCAATTGAAACAGGTGATGGAACAGGTTTGCTGTGAAAAAGTGGGGGATTTTCCGAGGCATTTGGTTTGAAAAACCCTGTTTCAAACCAAATGAGATTGATTTGAATATTTATCACCTTTTTTTGATTCTCACCTTCCGGCCTATTTTTCCCAACCTTGCCTTCAAAAATAAGATGCTCGAAATCGCCACTTTTGACCTGGCGATTATCCCAATTTCCCAATATCTCAATTTCCCAATATCTCAATTTTATGAAAAAAACAATAGAAGTCCGTGGCATCAACATCCGTTTGAACCTGCTGGGGCAGGAAGAATATTTGAGTTTGACGGACATTGCAAAGGGTTTTGAGCGCGGCGAGGAAGCCCGCAACCCCGATTATTTGATCCAAAACTGGATGCGGCTGGGCAACACCGTCGAGTTTTTGACGGCTTGGGAAAGCGTCCACAACCCAGGTTTTAATCCAGTCGGATCTGACTGGATTAAAACCCAGATCACCGACAACGCCTACCGGCTTTCGGTGCGGACTTGGGCGGAAAAAACGGGAGCCGTCGGTTTGACCGCTGCGGCAGGTCGGTACGGCGGCACTTTTGCACACCGAGATATTGCGGTTCAATTTTGCAACTGGCTCTCGCCGCTTTTTCAGGTTTACTTGATCAAAGAATTCCAGCGGCTGAAAGAGGCCGAGGCCGCCGCCCAAAATATCGAGTGGAAGGTGCGGCGCGAACTGACGAAGGCCAATTATTCGCTGCACACCCATTCCATCCGTTCGGGCATCATCGAACGGTGGCAAATCCGACCTTCCGAAGAATTTTTGCATTACGCTTCCGAGGCCGACCTGCTCAATCTGGCTCTTTTTGGCTGCACTGCCCAGCAATGGCGCGACAATAACCCCGAAATGGTGGGCAAAAACTTGAATATCCGCGATTCCGCTAGCTTGATTGAATTGACGGTGCTTTCCAATTTGGAAAGTTACAATGCCATTTTGATCCAAAATCATGTGGAAAAAGACGCCCGTTTCAATGAATTACGGCGCACGGCGCAGCAACAATTGGAAGTTTTTCAGTCCACCAGCCGGTTTCCGATTGCTGAAATGGCCGGAGGAAAGGAGCAAAAAGGTTTGCCAAGGGGGATAATTTGATATTGGGATATTGCGCGATTATCCCAATATCTCAAGGGTCAATATCAAATTATCCCTTGATTTCAAGTGGTGGCGTAAAAATGAAATACTTGTCTGTCGTGTCGGAAAGTTGCCAACCTTTGATTTTCAAAAAGGCGCGGACACGGCTCAATTTGGGCGTTGCCTCTTTCTCAAAATCTTGGTTTTTAAAACTGTTCATTGAAGAATTCTTTGAAGGTGGACGGCATAATTTGATGATTCAAAGGTAGCGCATATCATGCGCTGTATGTTTTGGCAAAAAAACGAATCGACAAACACAATTCTTTCTATTATCAATTTTTTCCAAAAAATAAATTTAATTTTTTTTTAAAATCGGCATTTTCACCTCCTCGCTGTCCGCAAGGTCGTACTCGTAAATTTCCTTCGAGAAGGCTCGCTCCATTTGCTCGCGGTCGAACTCGCCCTCGTTGTTTGCCAAAAAAATGGCCGCCGTGCCGTTGCCGATAAAATTGGTGATCGCCCGGGCTTCCGACATGAACCGATCCACGCCGAGCAGCAAGGCCAGCCCTTCCACCGGGATTACTTTCACCGCCGACAAAGTAGAAGCCAGCACCACAAAACCGCTGCCCGTCACGCCCGCCGCACCTTTTGACGTGACCATCAGCACGCCGATAATGGTCAACATTTGGGAAAAAGACAAATGCACGCCGTAAACCTGGGCCAGAAAAAACACCGCCATCGACAGGTAAATCGTGGTGCCGTCGAGGTTGAAAGAGTAGCCCGCGGGCACCACCAAGCCGACGACGGGTTTGGAACAGCCCATTTTTTCCAATTTTTCCATCAACGACGGCAGTGCCGCCTCGCTCGACGACGTGCCGAGGACGATCAGGATCTCGTCCTTGATGAACACGATGAGCTTCCACAGCGAGAAGCCGTACGCGCGCGCAATGAGGTTGAGGACGACGAAGATGAAGAGCGCCATCGTGAGGTACACGGTGCCCATCAGGCGGCCGAGCGCGGCGAGGGAGCCGAGCCCGAAGTTGCCGATCGTGTACGCCATCGCGCCGAAGGCCCCGATGGGTGCCACGACCATCACGATGCCGACGATGCGGAAGAACACCGTCATCAATCGGTCCAGGACGCGTGTCACGGGACGAGCCGCCCGGCCTAACGAGGCAAGGGCCACGCCGAAGAGCACGGAGAAGAAGACGACCTGCAGGATCTCGCCCTCCGCGAAGGCCCCGACCACGCTCGACGGCACGACGTGCGTGAGGAAGTCGATCCAGTTCATCTCCTGCCCCGCCTGCGTGTAGCGCGAGATGTCCCCGGTCGCGAGGCGCGAGGCGTCGATCCCCGCGCCCGGCTTCACGAGGTTCATCACGATGACGCCGATCGCCAGCGCGAACGTCGTGACGATCTCGAAGTACACGAACGCCTTGAGCCCCACGCGTCCGACTTTCTTGAGGTCGCTCGCCTGCGCGATGCCCAGCACGATCGTCAGGAAGATCACCGGCGCGATGATCATCCGGACGAGGTTGATGAACGTGTCGCCGACCGGCTTCATCGCCTTCCCCACCGACGGCCATATCATCCCGACGAGGACGCCCAGCGCGATGGCAACGAGCACGCGGAAGGTCAGGTTGCGACCGAGTCGCGCGATGGTGCTGGGCGGGACCGGATGACTGGTCGGCGGAAGCTCCGGCTCACCGTG
>JANNMS010000239.1:0-24988 GCA_031398055.1 Saprospirales bacterium
CAGCACCAAGATGCGCGCGGCCGCGTCGATGAACGGCGCCGCGCTCGCCATCTGGGAGCCGATGTGGCAGCCGATGCCGACCAGCTCTAGACACGGATTTTCACGGATTTTTTCTAAAAATAAATCCGTGTCCAATCCCTGAAAATCCGTGTCCCATTCAATTCTACTTAACCATTACTTCATCAAAACCTAACCCACAGTTTCCATCGGGCGGCGGCGGCCATCGGACTTTTGTCGCCGAAATGATTCGGTATTTAAGCATATTTTTATTCAAAACAACCACTCCACGAAGGGGAATCTGCCATGCGCAGGTTTCCCTTCGCTGTTTTTAAATCAAACAAAATGAGAAAAATATCTACCATTCTTGTCTTTTTCCTTTTAAAAACCCTCGTTTTACCTGCACAAAATGCTATTTCTACTCACTTGCCTTTTGGTTCAAATTTTGAAACGGCGGCGCGAAACACTACTTTTTCAGAAATAATCAACCGGGCAAAAAACCAGTTTTTCCCGCTCGCCGAGCGTTGGGAAAACACAAAAAACAAACACCAAAAAAACACAGCAGCCGAGTTTCTTTTTGTCGTGACGACCGATGGTTTGCGCTGGCAGGAAGTTTTTGAAGGCGCGGACAGTTCGATTTTGGCCGAAATCGAAACCGACCGGGCGAAGTATTTTGAAAAATATTTTGCCCCAAAAACCGCCGACCGTCGCCGGAAATTGATGCCTTTTTTGTGGTCAATTTTTGAAAAAAACGGGCAGATTTTTGGCAATCAAAACTTTGAAAATCAAGTAGTTGTCAGCAATCGGCGGCACATTTCGTACCCCGGTTATTCCGAAATTTTTTGTGGCCTTGCCGACGATTCGCGCATCCTGTTGAACACCAAAAAATCAAACCCAAATGTCAATGTGCTCGAATGGTTCAGCAAACAACGTGGCTATCGGAATCGGGTGGCAGCGTTCGGTTCGTGGGAATTGTTCCCATTTATTTTAAACGAAAAACGGGCAAAAATCGAGGTCAACGGTGGTTTTGAAAAACTCGCCCCAAAATTTGGGAGATGCCTTTCCCCGGAACAAAACAAACTGAACAATTCGCTCGAAACCTGCCCGCGACCCTGGAAAAACCACCTGCGCCCCGACACTTTGACTTGGGCTTTTGCCCAAAATTTTTGTGAAAACCGCCATCCAAAAGTCGTGTTCCTCGGCTTCGGCGAGACCGACGAATATGCCCACGAAGGAAATTACGGCGGCTATCTCGATGCCGCCGCCCGGTTCGATTCGCTGCTCACCGAGGTTTGGTTTTTTATCCAAAATGATGAAAAATACCGGGGAAAAACGGCCATTTTGGTCACGACAGACCACGGGCGCGGGCGGAAAAATTGGCAATCGCACCATGTTTTGAACCCCGGTTCTGATGAAATTTGGATGGCCGTCGCCTCGCCCGACCTCGAAAAAAGGGGCGAAATCCGAACGCCCGGCACGATTTTTCAAAAACAGTTTGCCCAGACGATGGCCAATTTGATCGGCTTTGATTTTGAGCAAAAAAACCAACCGATTGCCGAACGTGCCGAGCCGGTTTTTGAAAAAACCATTGCCCAGCCCGAACCAATTTTTGCAGAAAAAACCGACCTGCCCGATCTCCAAACTTCATTGAAAAAATGAAATGACCATGAAAATGAACCCACAAAAGTTTGTTTCTGAAATCACGGAAATTGCGTTTTGGCTGGCAGGCGTCGGTGTGGTGATGTTTTTTTTGGGAAAAATATTGTGCGGGATTTGTACGCCGCCGTTTTTTTAGGAGGGCGAAATTTATTTCGCCTTGAAATGGTCGGAATAAATTCCGACCTCCATTTTCTCTCCGACAAACACAAAATATTCCCAAACCCCAAAATATGCAGGCTGCACTTTTTTGTAAACCGTCTTGAAATTTTTCTCCAAAACTGGCAACAACTGGCCATCCATCCGAACGTGGTTGAACTGCATCCACCGCCGAAACCACGAAAAACGGCTGCGGTGAAAGTCAACCACCGCGATTTTTCCGCCGGGCTGCAAATCTTTCGCAGCCTGCCGGATTACGTCGTCCCAGCCCGGATTGACCATCGTCAAACAATATGAAATCAGGATGATTTGTGGTTTTTCGACGGTCGTCGGCAGCAGGTCTTGGCCGTAAACCAGTTCGAGCAGGCGCGTCCGGTTCAGGAATTTGGCGAGCATTTTTTTGGAAATTTCCAACATTTCGGGCGCGACATCGATGCCTGTGAATTTCATGTTTGGATGCTGTTCGGCCAGCGGTTTCAGGTTGTGCCCCGTGCCGCAGCCGATTTCCAACAGGTGCAAATTATTGGGCATCGGCAGTTTCAACCGCTCGACCACTTCTTTTCGGCCAAACAAAAACGTCCAGCGGGTGGCCTCGTAAATCCGGGCGTGAAAGCGGTAAAAACCGCGCATTTTTTCTTGTTGTTCGTTCATTTTTCTTTTTTTTGACACATAGGAACATAGGTTTTTTCACATAGTGGACAGAGTTTTTTATTGTTTTTTACAAAAAAAACTATGTCCACTATGTGAAAAAACTATGTTCCTATGTGTTTGAAACCAAACCAAAATGTACGCTGGCATACGTCCCGACGCGGTCGGTGCGATGCCCATTTTTCACTTTTTCGTCGTCAAATTTTACTTTTTGCTGCACAAAACTGGGCAAAAAACTCCGGTCAAAAGCCGCCGAGCGGAACAAGACTTTCGCCCCCGGCGCACTGTTTTTGAAAATCAAATCCCATTCTTCGTCGAGTGCCGGGCGGTCGTTCGCCGCGAGCCAATCTTGGTGGTCGAGCAGCACAAAATGGGTGTATTTTCCGGGGCGTTTTTTCAAAAAATTGGACATCGTGGCGGTGTGGGTTTGGACGCGCGCCACGTTTTTTTGGAGGTTTTTGAAATGCTCTTTTTTCAAATAATTGGGGCAGCAGGCGGCATCGTATTTTCCGAAAAAATAAAGTTTCCAGAAATAATTATCCGACAAAGTTTGCTCGACAAATACTTTTCGGAAACAGTGGCGAAAATATCCAGTCATTCCGTCGGTGAAAGATTGACGCGCCATTTCCTGTTGCGAACGCGGCACGCCGAGCATGCTTTGCACAAAATGACGGTTCAAAAGCCAAGCCACGAACCGACCCAAAAGTTTGGGTTCGACCCGATAATAATTCATCCGCTGCCGCTGCAAATCCTCCGCCTCGAACATTTTTCGGATGCTGCGGTCGGTTTCCGGGTCGGCGGCGAGAAATTTTTTCAACCAAAAAGCCACCGTCCCCGAACTTCCAAAATAGTAAAAACTTTGCCGAAAACCCATGCCGTCGAACGCCGAAATGTGTTTTTCCCAGTAATTTTTTGAAAAATCGGGCAAAAACGGGCGGGCGATTTCCTGAAAAACCTCGCGCGGTTTTTGGTGCTGCCCGTCGCCAAAAAACCGAAAAAGCGTTTCGTGGTCGCTGCCCGAAAACAGGGCCAATTTCAGGTCGAGCAAGGCATTTTGGCGCGGGTTCATGTCCACGCAATCCACCGAGGCCGGGCGGTCGAGCAAATAATCGAGGGCGTTGCAACCGGCGGAAGTGAGCATGACGACGCGGCTTTTTTCGTCCAAATCGAGCAGTTCGCGGTCGCAGCGCGGGTCTTCCCAGCAAGTGTTGTAAACGAGGTTTCCGGTGTGGATTTTTTCGAAAATTCTGGTTTTGATGGACATAAGTTGGAAAAAGTAGAGATTTTTCATCTCCCACAATGTCATTCCGGAAGAATCTGCCCGAGAATCACAACAATTCTTGAGCAGATTCCTACGGAATGACATTGTGGGGGATTTTAGAATTTTGCGTTAAATGAAATTTATTTGTGTGCAAACAAGATTTTTGCCCTGCCCAATTTCCAAATTTGCAGCACCGCAGCGGTTGCCAGAGCAATGAAAATCAACCAGTTAGCACCCGTTTGGATATTTTTCAAAACGCCATTTGCCACCGTGCTCAACAATATAAATAAGGTGTGCGCCGAAACCGTCCCGGCTGCGATGCCGCCCAAATATGCCCGGTATTGGCCGGCGTGCGGCAGCAAAAGGCCTCTCGAAAAAAGGGTCGTGTTCCAGCCCAACCAAAATGGGATCAGCGTCGGCGTGAGCAATCGCAGCAGCATCCCGGCAAAAAACGGGGTCAGTCCGGGCGGCAAAAAAATGGCCGAAGCGACCACCGTTTTTGGATGAAAAACGACCCAGCCTGCGCCGATTGCAAGCACTGCGACCACGCCGAGCGACAAAATTTCGAGGATTTTGAACCATTTTTTGCGGGCGGAAAGCCACGCCATGCCCTCCAACGTGAACCAAACGAACGCACCTTCGACCAACAAAGCACCGAGCGAAAACCAAATCCCGGCCCAAAAACCGCCCGTCAAACTTGCCTGCAAAACCCCCAAAGTGATGATCCCGGGCGGCAGCGAACCCGTAAAACTGATAAAATAACCCATCTGCGCGACTTTTAAAGTTCGCTTCGGGAAGAAATTTTTAAAGTTCATGTTCCAATTTTTCGAGCATCTGAAAATGTTGGCGGGCATTTTTGAGGTAATTCAGCCCGCGCCGGAACGACCAATATTTCACGCCATTTTGATGGTTGTGGCGGCTGATTTCAAAAAGTGCCCGCCAGTTTTTGGCCACCTCGCGCCACGCCTCGCCGAACGAAAGTCCAGCGTGATAAATATGATTTGGCGCAGCGCCCGCGCCGTTGAATTCGAGGATCTGGAAATTTTTGCCTTGCCGCAAATCTTCGAGCGACCTGCATTTTACGTCATACCTGCCCCAAAAAAACTGGCCAGCGTGCAAACTGATTTTGTCAAAAACGTCGATTAACTGCGCGTCAATTTCGTGTTTCAAGTTATGAAGCCTTGCCCCGCGCTGCCGATTGGCCGCGATGGTCAGGAGATATTTTTCGCCGTCGGGCAAAATTTTGGTCAAATTTTCGGTGTGTTTTTTTGCCAATTCCTCGACGCGTTCGGCTGCGCGGGGCGTGTTTTTTATCAAAAAAAGCAGGTCGTTTTGGCCGTCGCCGGTGACTTCGATGGGTTCTTTCCAAGTCATCCCGGTGATTTCGCCCCGCCGCGAATTTGGGTGACGGATGTAAAAAACGCTCAATTCGATGGGCAAATCCACCCATTCTTGGACCATGTAATCCACTGGGCAGCGGGCGTGGAAAAACGCCAGCCGCTCGGCATCCTCGATGCGTCGGAACAACAAACCTTTCATCCCCACGTCCGGTTTGACGGCCACCGGGAAACGGAATTTTTCAGCCGCTACGGTTTCCAACACATTGGAAACCAATTGTTTAGGCTCGAAAAAAACGGTTTTGGGGAACGTGCCGGGCGGCAGTTGAGCATACATTTCGCGTTTCCCCTCGCCTTCAAAACCGCCAAATTCGAGGCTCGGATTGGACGAACTGAAAAACCAAACGCTGCGGCTTTTCAAACAAAACCACAACCAAACGATGCCCATCGGAAATTGGAAAAATGGGAGCGGCCAGTTTTCCCAGTCGGTGATTTTTTGGAAAAAATTTGACTTGTTTTTATTCATAAATTGAAGTAGAAGAGGCAAAAGTTGAAGGGTTGAAAAGGCTCTCGATCCGGTTCTTTTCATCTCTTCAACTTTCAAATTTTTGACTAAAACTGTTCGAATGTTAAGTTTTTCGCCGCGCCAAAAACTTAACATTAAGTTTTGGTTAATTTTCTGACCTTTGCGACCCAAATATTTTTTTACCAAATCCATCAGTTTTCTATGAAAAAGCTTGAAAAAGTTATCAAATCGGAAATATTCGCCGCCAATCCAGAATATCAAAAGTTGTTGAACTCGTTTTTATCTGCCTCTGAAAAATGGGAGCAGTCGCGCCTCAACTTAAAATCCTGGATTTCCGAAAACCGCAAAAAAGACGCAAAACCTGCCGAAGCCAAAATCAAAAAGGCAGACAAAAAGAAAAAAACAGACTCCGACAAATCGGAAAAAGCACCACAACCTTCGGCTGAAAAACCAATAAAAAAGGTCGCAACCAAAAAAGTGGCAGCCGAAAAACCAGCCGTTTTGGTTGAAAAACCGGTAAAAAAAGTAGTCGCTACAAAAGCGGCAAAATCCAAAACCGCGCCCGAAAAATTGAACTAAAAAATTGGATTTAATAAAACGAAACCCGGAGAGCGAAAGGCTTTTCGGGTTTTTTGTTTACTATCAATTTTTACCACAAAGGCACATTAGAAAACATAAGTTTTTGATTTTTAAGGACTTATGTTTTCTATTGTGCCTTTGTGGTAAAAATCAAACCAGCACGGATTCCAAAAATCCCAGCCAGTTTTTCAGGGTCTCGCCTTTCAAAACACGCGGGATTTTCGCCTGCCCGTTCATCTTGCCTTTTTGGCGCAGCCAGTCGTAAAAAATTTCTTTTGGCAAAATCTCGACGCGCACTTCGCGCAGGGCATATTGCCGTTCGACGGCGTAATCGTCGTTTAAAAAACAGAGTTCTTCGTCCACCGCTGCCGCGAAAACTTGGGGCAAAACGGCCTGATTGTCCAAACTGACAAACCATTGGTGCGCCCAATTCCGGTCGTCGGTCGGCACGGCGGCCACGGCAAATTCTATGATTCCGGCGTTCAATTTTTGGTCGGCACGACGCACGGCTTCGTTCAAATTGTCCACCGAAAGGTGCTCGCCGCAAACGGAAAGAAATTGTTTCGTGCGACCTGTCAGCCGAAATTCGGTGCGGGCGAGGTCGGTAAACTGGATCGTGTCGCCCAAAAGATACCGCCACGCCCCGGCGCAGGTCGAAATCAGCAGGGCATATTGTTCGTTTTCGCGCACCTCGCCGAGGGTCAGGGCGCGGGCGGTTGGTTTGAGATTGCTGTTTTCATCAAAATTTTCAGAAGTGAGCGGGACAAATTCGTAAAAAATCCCGCAGTCCGTCAGCAGCCGGAGTGCCCGCGAAGTCGGGCGGTTTTGGTAGGCAAAAAACCCTTCGGAGGCCATGTAACTGTCAATATCGTGCACTTTTTCGCCGAGCAACTGCTCAAAATGCTGGCGGTACGGCTCAAAAAACACGCCGCCGTGGACGTACATTTTGAAATTGGGCCAGAGGTCGTGGATGTTTTGGAGGCCGTACCGTTCGATGATTTTTTCAAAAACGAGCTGCACCCACGCCGGGTTGCCGACCACAAAACCGATGTCCCAGCGGTGCGCCTCGCGGGCGATGGCCTCGATCCGGGCCGTCCAGTCGGGCAGATCGGTGATGTGCCGGCCCGGACGGTAATATTTTGACATCCACGCGGGGCGGTTCATGCCGATGATCCCGCTCAAATCGCCCACAAAATGGCGTTTTTCAGCGTTTGGGGCGGTGCAACTGCCGACCATCAACATCTGTTTTTGGAGCGTCGCACCGGGCAGTTTGTATTTTGAAAGGTCGAAAAACATCCGGCGCGTGCCCCGGTTCATGCCCCGGATCATTTCGCGGGTCACGGGGATGTACTTGCTCGCCGCGCCGGACGTGCCGCTGCTCAACGCATAATATGGTACGGTGCCCGGCCAAGTGATGTCCGGTTCGTCCTCGCGGGCAAACCGCCACCAATTTTGGTAAAAATCGTCGTATTCGGTGGGCGGCACGGCGGTTTGGAAAGCACGGCAGGTGTTTTTTTCCTCTAAAATTTTAGAAAAAAGGTGGTGCCTGCCGAACGCCGTTTTTCGGGCGGTGAAAAGCAGTTTTCGGAGTTGTTCGGTCTGTTCTTCGATGGCTTTTGGGTTGGGGCGGTCGGGGGTTTTGGCAAGGCTGAGGCCGACGTTCAATATTTTTCCGAGCATGTGCATTTCAATTTTTCGAAGATTTTTACTGAAATGCTCAAAGGTATTTTGGCCGTTTTCGAAGGGTATGAAGTAAAAGTTACGTTTGGGTGAAGTTTTAATAAACGGTTAAAAAGGGGTAAAAAGGGTTTGAAAGGGGTAAACTGGCATCACGATGGTTTACCCCTTTTTCAAACCCTTTTTACCCTTCTTTAACCCTTTTAAAAAAAGGTGTCCCGATTTTTCATCAGGACACCTTCAAAAAAGCACAAGTAAATGTAAAATATGAGCAAGGCTAAAAAATCAATCCTGTTCCACGCCACCCATCAAAACATCTTGCCACTCCCGCAACTCGTCCCATTGACCGTCGGCGGCCATTTCTGCTTGCCGCGACCAGGTGTCCGGTTGGTGGTTCGAAAGGCCTGCGGTGTCCAAGATTTCTTGCAAATTTTCCAGCGGCGCAGCGGCCAATTGGGCAAAAGTGAGGATGCCATTTTCATTCAAAATCTGGCTGATTTTTGGCCCGATGCCCTCGATTTTGCGCAAATCATCCGGTTCGATGGTTTCATTTTCCACCGCGACCGTTTCAGAAACGATGGGTTCGACAATCACCGGCTCGGTTTCTTCCGAAATATCGGCCACCGTTTCGGCCACGATTTCCATCGTTGGCATTTCGGTCACGACGATTTCCGTTGGCTCGTTTTCGTCCATTTCTTCACTGACGATTTTTTCTTCTTCCTCTTCTACTTCATCATCCTCTTCTTCCTCCCCCTCTTCTACTTCATCTTCTTCCTCTTCGACACCGATTTCGTCGTCGTCACCTTCGATTTCTTCCTCATTTTCGTCGGTTTCTTCCTCTTCTGGCACTTCGGCAACAATTTCCATTTCTTCAATTGCAGCTTCTTCAGCCACAATTTCCGGCACTTCGGCAACGGCCATCGGTGTGGTTTCCAAAATCACGGTTTCTGCCAAAATTGTCGGTTCGATTTGCGCTTCTTCGACAAAACAATTTACTTCCAGCGTCCAACCTGCCAAATGACCGTTGTCCCGCGTGGCGTGGTCGATGACTTGCAAAGTCCACGCGCCGGAAATATCCGTGCCGATAAATGGCGCAAAAACATCGCCTTCGAATGTTTTCACGAGGTCGTCGCTGTTGAAACCTTGGCGGTTGTGCAGGTTTACGATTTCGTCGAGCGGCGAAATCAGGTTCACTTCGAGGTCGCCGATGAATGGATGGCGGATGTCCACCGCAACTTTGATAGAGTCAATTTGGCCTTGTTCTTCAACAAAGATTGGGCAGGAAACGCCCTCGGGCGAGTTATCCGGAATCGGCCATTCGCCCTCGACTTTGAGGGTGATGAGTTTGTGCACTTGCATGATTTTTTTTAAAAATTAAGGTGAAAAAATGATGGTCTGACCCGTCGAGCAAGCCGCTCGAAAAGTTGCTGTTGGCTAAAATATCCGGATATTTTCCAAAAGGCAGCGTAAAACTTCATCCCACATTTTCAAAAAAATAATATCCAAGTTTAATTAAACATTAAGTCTAGGTTGCGGCTGAATTGATAGGAAAATGGGCTGTTTTATGAAAATTTGCTTGGATTAAGTTATTGTAAAACCTTTTTCAAATGAATCAAGCCTGCCACTGCATGGCCTTCTTTTGCAAAAATTTCATCAAAAAAATCAAGGAAAATGGTCAGAATTTTGACAATCGACGGTGGCGGGATTTGGTCTGGGAAAAGGCTTGATTAATTGCAAAAATTTACAATTTCAAAAAGTCATCGTACAAAATTTGCAGGTACGCCTTGCCCTGCTCCTGCCGTTTTTCGTCCAATTTTTCGCCAAAAAACTGCCAATCCTTCGAGCCAAAACTGTAAAAACCACCGCCGCGCGAAGTCATCCAACCGAAGCCGTTTTCGTTGGTGAAATAGGCAAAATCTTGCTGTTCACTTATTCTAAAATGTGGAAAACCTTGTTTTGGCAACAGTTTTAGGAACAAATCATTGCTCCAATTAAAAATTTCCCGCCCGTTTAATTTTGGAAAAAACAAACTGGCCACCGTGCTCGGTAAATCGTGGTGATTTCCAAAAACAGGGATTTTGCCAAAATTCCAAAAATTATTTTCCAATGGTTTTCCCCAAAAAATCAACGGCACCTGCCTCGCGTTCGGATTTTCCATCGAAAAACTGCCCGGCCAAAACGCGCCGTGGTCGGCCACAAAAACAAAAACGGTGCTGTCGAACCACGCTGATTTTTCGGCTTTTTTCAAAAAATCGCCGATGGCAGCATCGGCAAATTTGGCGGCAGCCAGAAATTTTTCGCGGTCGGTTTTGCCCTCGCCGACCTGAAAATTGGCAAAATCCGGCACGTCGAACGGCGGGTGCAAACTCAAAGTCAAAGCCGAAGCAAAAAATGGCTGCGGCATTTTATCCAAATCATCGGCCACTTTTTGTAAAAAACGGAAGTCGTCCACGCCCCACCGCTGCGTTTTTTCGGCTTCCGAAAAATCGTTTTCGGAGATGATTTTTTCAAAACCGGCGTGGTTCAAATACACGCCCATGTTTGCAAAAGTGGTCTCGCCGCCGTAAAAAAAGGCAGTTTTATAGCCATTTTCCTTAAAAATACGGGGCAGCGCGGGCAGTTTTTGCATTTTGTCTTCGAGCAAAATGACCGATTGGTCAGGCTGCGCCGGGTAGCCGGAAAGCAACGAAACCAAACCCTGGTCGGTGCGAAAACCGCTGCTGTAAATATTTTGAAATGAAATCCCTTCGCTCGCCAACCGGTTCAAATTTGGGCAAATCCCCGGTTCTCCGCCCAGCGATTCGATGACCTGCGCGGTCATGCTTTCCATGATGACGAGGACGAGATTTGGTTTTCCCGGAAAAAAATCTGCCGGGGCTATTTTGCAAAATCCGATTTGAAAAATGGAGTCGCGAATCGCTTTTGCCTTTTCATTTTCCATAAAAATATATGGATTCCGCTCCGCCCGCGCCTCGACAAGACTGTGGCCAAAATGCCAGGCCGTGTTCGTGGCCGCGTGGTTTTCCACCAAATTTTGGGAAAAATAAACGGCACTTTCGTTGACCGGCATCACCCCCGCCCCGCCCCGAATTGCGAAGGCCAAAACCCCAAAAATCAGTGGCGAAAATACAGCCGACCACCGCCATTTTTCTTCGGGAAAAACCGCGCGCCCGACCACTTTTTCATAAATTTTGAACCACAAAAAAAACAGCGCGGCAGCCAGCAAAACCGACCCGATTTGGAAAGCAAAAGACATCGAATCCAGCATCGCCGACGGCGTGCGGAGGTAGGCCATCGCCCGGTGGTTGAGCAGGGTTTGCCATTCTTTGTACAAAAAAACATTGGATGCAAAAACTACGGCTAAAACAATGATTAACAGTCGATTAAGCCAAAAAATAAAAGTCGAAAAACGGTTCGAAAAACGGTTCGGCAGCAGCCAACCGAGGCAAAAAACCAGCGTCGGAATGGCCAATAAATAACCCGCCGTGCTGAAATCCAACGGCATCGCGGCGGTCAAAATTTTGGGAAAAGACGACCCGTTTTTTGGGCAAAACTGCACCCAAAACCACACCCGAAAAACGACAAAAAACAGCAGCCAAAACAGCAGCAAACGGAGTGGGAAAATGAAAATGGAAAGTGATTTTTTCAACATCAAAATATGAAAATTCGGGCGGCAAAGATGGACAACAACCATTGCCAAAACCGTGAGATTTGACAACTTTTTAAAAGTTGTCAAATCTTCAAGCACGATTTCATTTGTATTTTCGCCACTCAATTTTAGAAAAATCTCGAATCGAAATTTAAAATCATAAATGAAAAATACCCGCACATTTCTAATCATCCTCGACGGCTGGGGACTCGGCCCAAAACCTTCCGCCGATGCCATTTTTCAGGCCGACACGCCGTTTTTTGACGGTTTGATGAAAAAATACCCACATTCCACGCTCGTCACGCATGGCGAAGATGTCGGTTTGCCGGACGGCCAAATGGGCAATTCGGAGGTCGGACACCTGAATATCGGTGCCGGGCGCATCGTCTGGCAGGAACTCGCCCGCATCAACAAAGCCGTCCGCGACCACGAATTGCACTCGAATCCGGTGCTGCTCGAAGCCCTCGACGCGGCCAAAAAATTAGGCAAATCCGTCCATTTTTTGGGGCTAGTTTCCGATGGCGGGGTGCATTCGCACATCGAACATTTGAAAGCACTTTGCGACATCGCCACGACCAACGGGAACGAAAAAGTGTTCGTCCATGCCTTCACCGACGGGCGGGACTGCGACCCAAAATCGGGGGCCGGTTTTTTAAAAAACCTGCTCGAACACATTGAAAACCAACCAGTTAAACTCGCCACCGTCATCGGCAGATATTATGCTATGGACCGCGACAAACGCTGGGAACGGATAAAATTGGCCTACGACCTGCTCGTTTTTGGCAAGGGAAAACAGGTGGAAAATGTGCTACAAGCCATCGAAGAAAGTTATGAAAATGGCGTGACCGACGAGTTTTTGCAACCGATGGTTTGCGCGGGCGTGGATGGAAAAATACAGCCGGGCGACACGGTGATTTGCTTCAATTTTCGCACCGACCGGCTGCGCGAATTGACGACCGTGCTTTCGCAAATAAATTTGCCCGAATTTGAGATGACCCCGCTGCCGCTGCATTTCGTCACGATGTCAAAATATGATGATACGTATAAAAATGTGGGCGTGATTTTTCACAAAGACGACGTTTCGATGACGATGGGCGAGGTTTTGGAATGCGCCGGACGCACGCAAGTCCGCATCGCCGAGACCGAAAAATACCCGCACGTCACTTTCTTTTTTTCGGGCGGGCGCGAGCCTGCGTTTGTTGGCGAGCGGCGGTTGATGATTCCTTCGGCAAAAGTTGCGACCTACGATTTGCAGCCGGAAATGTCGGCCGAGGGCATCACCGAGGCGATTATGCAGGATATTCGTGAAAATACGCCCGATTTTATCTGCCTGAATTTCGCGAACACGGACATGGTCGGGCACACTGGCGTTTTTTCCGCAGCGATGCGAGCCGCCGAAACGGTGGACAATTGCCTCAGCCGAATTGTGCCGCTGGCTTTGGAACATGACTATTCGTGCATCGTCATTGCCGACCACGGCAATTCAGATTACATGATAAACGAAGACGGCACGCCAAACACCGCGCACACCAAAAATCCGGTGCCGTGCATTTTGGTCAGCCGAAATTTGACGGGACACGAGGTTTTGAAAAATGGACGGCTGGCGGATGTTGCACCGACTTTGCTGGCTTTGATGGGCGTGGAAAAACCGGCGGTGATGACTGGGGAAAATTTGATTTCCTGAGTTTTTTGTCATTCAGGAGGAACCCGACACGACCCAGTTTGGGGTAAAATTGGGTTGGGTCTGATTCCTCCTGAATGACAAAAGCGTTTAAAAATAAGTACAAAATCAATCCGCGTCCGGCAAATCAGCCCGGACGCGGATTTTTTATTTTGCAACGATTTCTATCCGAGGCTGTAATTGAAAATAATTTTTCTTATAAATTTTTTCCAAAAATGCAAGGGCGATTGAAAATTTTTGAAAATGGCAAAACTGGACGCAGTTTTAAAATTTTCATTTTATTAAATAATAAATAACAATACATTTTTTAACGATAAAAGAAAGTTTTAAAATAGTTAATTAAAAAATTTGCAACAATGAATAAGGTTACGTTACCTTTAACCTATCAAAAGGCGAAAGAAAAGTTCTTTTTAAAATTTTTGATAAAAACAATGTGAGGTGTTGAAACTGGCAGCCATGCCCTCCTGTCTCGGGGGTAGGGAAGACGAAAAAAATCGGTCTCGAAATTTATTTTGAGGCTGGCTAATCGCCCTGTGGAGGTTCGAATCCTTCCCTTACAGCAAAAAGGTTTAGGAAGTTGAGTGAGGTTTAGAAGGTTTAGCGTGTTGAGTACCAAGTAACTAAACCTTTTAAACCTCCCTAAACTTTCTAAACCTTTTTTGAATGAAAACGAGGTAAAAAATGAAAATGGTGAAAGTATTTCTCTGAGCCACAATCCATCTGTTTTGGGTTGTGGTTCTTTGATTTTGGGCGTTTTCTGGAAGAAATGACTACTTTTGTTGCTCACTCACCCTCTTTTTTAATTTTTTAAAGAACATACGTTATGGGTTTAGTTTATGCAGACATTGAATTGGTAAATCAACGCGACATATTCGCATTTGACCTTGGTGTTATAAAAAAAGAAAATATCAGACGAAAAACCTATCGAATGAACGTGAATAGTGGCGCAATCATGTTGGCCATCAACGAGTCAATTATGGTAGAAATGGGCTTGAAAGAAACCAGCCGCCGGACAGTTCTATTGGCGGATGGTTCAGTGGTGGAAATGGCGGTCGTCGGACCTATTGAAGTACATTTTGCAAACCGAGATTCGAGCGTCAACGCCCTCGTTTTGCCTGGTGATGCCGAGCCGCTTTTCGGCGCAATCCCGATGGAAGAAATGGATTTGATTGTTGATCCGGCAAAAAACGCACTTACCGTTCACCCGCTTCGCCCCGACCGCCCAGTCATGGCTTTGAGATAAAATTTCTTCAAAAATTGAACGATTCCTACCAACATAAAGGCTTGCGAAAACGCCTCGTCGAAACGCTCCGAAAACGAGGCGTTTTGGATGAAAAAATCCTCGCCGCGTTTTCTGCCGTGCCGCGCCACTTTTTTTTGGACAATGCCTTCGCCGAGCATGCCTACGAAGACAAACCGTTTTCCATCGGGCATGGCCAGACGATTTCCCAGCCGTTCACGGTGGCTTATCAAACGCAACTTTTGGAGGTTCAGGCGCGCGAAAAAGTGCTCGAAATCGGCACGGGTTCGGGATATCAGGCTGCGATTTTGGCGGAACTCGGTGCGCGGGTTTATTCTGTTGAAAGGCAGGAAGCCTTGTTTTTGAAAACCCAAAAACTGCTGGCCGATTTGGGTTTTTCTGTCCGCTGTTTTTTTCGGGACGGATGGAAAGGTTTGCCGGAATTTGCGCCGTTCGACAAAATCATCGTGACGGCGGGCGCACCAGAAGTGCCTGAAATTTTAAAAAACCAGTTGAAAATCGGTGGCATTTTGGTGGTGCCGGTGGGTGAATTTATCCAAAAAATGTACAAAATCACGCGGCTGGGCGAGGCAGATTTTAAAGCAGAAATTTTTGATGATTTTCGGTTCGTGCCATTTTTGGCTGGGGTTGAAAAAGAGTGAACCACAAATATTTTTTACCACAAAGACACATTAGAAAACATAAGTTTTTAAAAACCAAGAACTTATGTTTCCTAATGTGCCTTTGTGGTAAAAAATTTGTGGTTGCTGCTCAATCGTTTTCATGCAAATTTTTCAAAAAAACCTTCTCCGAAATCAGTTTGTCGAGGCAATCGCCGAGCGAATTCCAGAGCGCATCGGGGTTTTCAAAAAGAAGCGGAAAATGCTTTTCATTTTTCAAAACATCTAAAAAATCGAAGCGCGAGTTTGCGTCGTCGCGGCTGTGGTGGGAACGTAGAGCGAGCGTTTGGTCAGAAAAAACTGGTGGGTGGCGTGGTAGATTTCCTGCCCGCCGAAGTCCCAGACGTTGAGCCGAAAATTGCTGCCGTCGGGCATTTTGAAGTCGTGGTAGTGGATTTCGATGCCTTTTGTGCTTTCGTTTTCCTCCGGGAGCGGCCTGTTTTTTTGGTAGAGGCGGCGGAGCAGGCTGGTTTTGCCAGAGCCGCCTTCGCCGACGATTAGCATTTTGGCTTCTTGGAGGATGACAGTTTCGCCTTTTGCTTTTTCTTCAAAATAGTTGAGGATGGCGGCGTTTCCTTGTTTTACAATTTCGATGGGTGGGTTGGTGAAGGGATTGTCCTCAACACTAATTTGATTCGGTTTGCCCCAATCCCAAACCACTGGAATACCTTTTTTCACCAAATGAAGTACCGGGGACAGGTTTTCAAGGTTGTTTTCGGAAACATCAAGCGTCGTCAGCCCCGTCAATTTTTCCAAAAACCACCCGTCGCGGATTTGACATCCGGAGAGGACAAGTTTTTGGATGTTTTTGGGGAAATGGTCAGACTCGAAGCGGTCAATCTCGTTGTTTAAGCCATATTCGCTGTAAAATCTTTTCCCTTTTTCCCAATCCCACCAATCGCTGGACAAAACCAAAGTATCCAACCAAACCAGCCCGGAAAGGTCTGGGAATTCGGTCATGCCGCAGTTGCCGAGGTCGAGGGTTTTGGCTTTCGTTTTTTTGTTTTCGGTGATACGTTGCAGGGCAAGTTCAGACATATTTTCAGGAGAAGAAGGATGAATAATTGGTGGGCGGAGGAAATTGTAAACTGTGAACTTTTGGATGTTCACCGTAAAAAGTTTACAGTTTACAATACTTCGCTGAGAATTTCCAAAACCCGTAGGGTCGGCATTTTAGTAGAAAACAGACAGATTTTACATTCAAAATGCCGTAGGCATGGCATTGTGGTAGATTAAAATGCCATGCCTACGGCATTTTCATCGGTTTTCCTTACCACATTTTCTACCAAAATGCCAACCCTACGGGTTTTGGAAATTTTTAGCGAAGTATCGAGTTCAAATCGCCTGAATCAAATCGTAATGCGTGATGATGTGCTTGCCGCCCGCCTTGTCCTCGGCAATCACGGCTTGGATTTGTTTGTTCAAATATTGGTTCAATTTTGAAATCGGCAAGTCCTCGCGAACCACTGGAAACGCGCCGCCCATCACTTCTTGGACTGCCTTTTCGGAGTTGTGGAGCGGGTTTTCGAGCAGAAAATGCAAGACCTGCGTTTCGGTGATGCTGCCAACCAACGTGCCGTTGTCCATCACCGGAAGTTGGCTTAAATCGTTGGTTTTCATCAAGTTAAATGCCGCGCGCACCGATTCTGACATTTGAACAGAGATAAAACGGCGGTCTTTTTTTCGTGAAATAATGTCGCTCACTTTGATTTCGGTGTCCAAAAATCCGCGTTCTCGCATCCAATCGTCGTTGTAAATTTTCCCGACGTACCGACTGCCGTGGTCGTGAAAAATGACCACCACCACGTCTTCTTTTTTCAGTTCGCCGCGCAGTTGCCAGAGCGCGCCCATCGCACTTCCCGCCGAATATCCGAGCAGCAAACCTTCCTCGCGCGCCATCCGACGCGCCCAAATCGCGGCATCTTTATCGGACACTTTTTCAAATTTATCAATCAAAGAAAAATCCACGTTCGCCGGCAAAATGTCCTCGCCGATGCCTTCGGTGATGTACGGATAGATTTCTTTTGGGTCAAAAACGCCCGTTTCGTGGTACTTTTTGAAGACCGAACCGAACGTGTCCGCGCCCCAAACTTTGATGTTTGGGTTCTTTTCTTTTAAAAATTTCCCGACCCCGCTGACCGTTCCGCCCGTGCCGACGCCGACGACGAGGTGGGTGATTTTGCCGTCGGTCTGCCGCCAAATTTCTGGCCCGGTGCTTTCATAATGTGCCGTCCGGTTGCTCAAATTATCATATTGGTTGCACCAAAACGAGTTCGGAATTTCGCCGGAAAGCCGTTTCGCCACGGCATAATATGAACGCGGGTCGTCCGGTTCGACGTTCGTCGGGCAGACGATGACATCCGAGCCGAGGGCTTTGAGCATGTCCGCTTTTTCTTTCGATTGTTTGTCGGTGGTGGTAAAAATCGAGCGGTAGCCGCGCACGGCTGCGACCAAAGCCAAACCCATTCCCGTGTTTCCGGAGGTGCATTCGATGATGGTTCCGCCGGGTTTGAGGTCGCCGCGAGCCTCCGCGTCGTCAATCATTTTCAAAGCCATGCGGTCTTTGATGGAGTGGCCGGGGTTGAAAGTTTCGACTTTTGCCAAAACCAAGGCCGGGATGTCCGCCGTGACTTTGTGCATCTGGACGAGCGGGGTGTTGCCGATGGTTTCGAGGATGTTTTTTTTGAAATCCATTTTTTTTAACTATAAACTATGAACGATGAACCACGAAAAACGATGAACGATGAACCACGAATGTTGCACACGGCAAATGTTCATAGTTCATCGTTCATAGTTCATCGTTAAAATTTAAGTTTGTCCACAAAATAATCCCGCGATTTTTTCACGCCTTCCATCGGGGTCGTTTTGTAATGTTCGAGTTCGATGATGTAATATTTGAAACCGGCGAGTTGTCGTTTTTTGAAAATTTCGGAAAAATTAATGCTGCCGTCGCCAACTTCGACAGTTTCGCGTTTTTCTGTTTTTGCCAAATCTTTCACATGACAAAGTTCAAAACGACCGGGATATTTTTTGAACCAGTCGGCAGGTTTGTTATTTGCAAATTCGACCCAGTACAAATCCATCTCCATTTTCATCAGTTTTGGGTCAATTTCTTCGAGCAGCCATTCGTACAAAAGCCGTCCGTCGAGCGAAATCAGGAACTCGAAATCGTGGTTGTGGTAGCCAAATTGCACGCCCGATTGTTTGCAATATTTGGCCGCAGCCTTGTAAACTTTTATCAATTCGGCAATTTGCAGCCGCAATTCTTGGGCGATGTACGGTTGGATGACATATTTCTGACCGTTTTGAGCAGCCACGTTGATGGATTTTTTGGCCAAATCGGTCAGGTCTTTTGTCGCAGAATCATAACTTTTGAGGTCAAACGAGTTGTGGATGGATGGCATCGAAATGCCATTGGCTTTCAAAATTGTTGAAAATTCGGAGTGATGGATGCCAAAAATCTGGCTCGTTTCGGCGTTGTACCCAAAACCTTCGACCTCTTTGTAACCCATTTTGGCGAGTGCTTCGACCGTGCCTTTTGGGTCTTTGTTCATGTCCTCGCGGATGCTCCAAAGTTGGACGCCGAGGTGTTTGACATTGGCAAATTGGGATATTTCTGCCAGTCGGTTGAGGCCAAAAGACGCGCCGCCCAAAGCCAAACCGGAGTTTTGAAGAAAATTTCTACGTGAAATCTGTTGCATAAATTTTTAATTTTTTAAAAAACCTGAAAAAAAGGAACGCAAATATAAATTTGCCGGAAAGTAATCTGAATGGTTATTTGGTGATTTGGTGATTTGGTGATTTGAGGCCAAATAACCAAATCACCAAATGGCCAAATAACCAAATAAAAAATGATACAAGTTCTTCATGTTTCCGCCGAATGTTACCCTGCTGCAAAAACCGGAGGATTGGGCGACGTGGTCGGTTCGTTGCCAAAATACATGACCGCCGGGGGCATGCTTTCGGCGGCGGTGATTCCAAAATATGGCACGAAATGGATTGGAAATCAGGATTGGACGACGGTTCACCGGGGCACGGTTTATTGTGGTTGGCGGACGCACCATTATTCGGTGCAGCAAGAAACGACGAACCGGCTGGGTTTTCCACTTTTTGTGATTGATTTGCCGGGTTTGTACGACCGTCCGGGCATTTACAACCAACCAAATGGGCATCCGTACCACGATGAAATCGAGCGGTACGTTGCCTTTCAAAAGGCTGTGCTTCAATGGGTTATGTCGTTTCCGTGGCACGAGCGGCCACGTGTTTTGCACTGCCACGACCACCATTCTGGGTTGATTCCGTGGATGATGAAATATTGCCCGGAATACGAACAACTCGCGCCGTTGCCGACGGTTTTTACCATCCACAACGGGCAATATCAGGGTGCTTTTTCGTGGAGTTCTGCCAATTTGTTGCCACCGTCCAAAGGTTGGGCGGAGGGTCTTTTGGATTGGCACGGGGCGATAAACCCGATGGCTTCGGCGGTGCGGTGCGCGTGGGCAGTGAGCACGGTTTCGGAAAGTTATTTGCACGAATTGCACCACCAAAGCATGGGTTTGGAGTCTCTTTTTCGACAAGAATGGCAAAAAGAATGGGGCATTTTGAACGGAATTGATGCCGATGTTTGGGACCCGGCGACCGACCCGATGATTGCCGAAAAATTGGTGGAAGGCCACATTTCTGAATTTAAAAAAGCGAACAAAAAAGTGCTTTGCCAGTGGTTCGATTTGCCGGAAGAACTGCCGTTGGTGAGTTTTATCGGCCGGTTGGTGGGCGAAAAAGGGGCGGATATTTTGCCGGAGGTTTATAAAAATTTCCTGCACGGCGGTGGAAAAGCCTCGTTTTTGATTCTCGGAACGGGCGAAACTTGGACGGAAAACCAATTCAAAGCCATGGCTTGGGACTATCGCGGGCGCGTAAATGCTGTTATTGATTACAACGAAGCACTCAGCCATCAAATTTACGCCGGGTCGGATTTTTTGATGATGCCGAGCCGCGTCGAGCCTTGCGGTTTGAACCAAATGTATTCGATGCGCTACGGCACGATTCCGATTGTCCGGGGCATCGGCGGTTTGAAAGATACCGTGCCGGACATCGCGGAATTGGACGCGCGGGGTCGCGGGATCCGGTTCGATGAATTTTCGGCGGGCGCGGCCGGCCATGCTTTGCACCGAGCAGTTTCGATGTGGCACCACGAAAAAGGGATTGTGGATGGTTTGCGGCGAAAAATTATGAACCTTGATTTTTCTTGGGAAAATACGGTTCAATCTTATGTTAGAATGTACCGTTCGATTGGGGCGGAGGTGAAAAAAGTGGAAGAGGTGGAAAAAGTGGAAAAATCGAAGGCAAAGCCAAAAACGAAAATCTAATGGAGGGCGGAATTTATTCCGCCTAAAAAGTCGAAATAAATTTCGACCTCCAAATTATCAAATTAAAAATTCAAAAACGAAATGATTAAAATGGTATCACTGATTTTGGGCGGCGGCGCGGGTTCGCGGCTTTACCCACTCACCGAAAAACGTTCAAAACCCGCCGTGCCGATTGGCGGGAAATACCGGTTGATTGACATCCCGGTTTCGAATTGCATCAATTCTGGCATCAAAAGGATTTTCGTTTTGACCCAGTACAACTCGGCGTCATTGAATGCCCACATCAAAAACACTTACCAATTTGACTCGTTTTCCTACGGTTTTGTGGATATTTTGGCTGCCGAACAGACGCCCGGCGACGAGCGATGGTTTCAGGGAACCGCGGACGCGGTGCGCCAAAGTGCCAAACATTTTCTTCGGCACGAGGCCGACCATGTTTTGATTTTGTCCGGTGACCAACTTTACCAGATGAATTTGGATGAAATGGCGACCTGCCACCGCGATTCGGACGCCGATTTGACCATCGCTTGCCTGCCCGTAAATGCAAAAGATGCGCCCGGTTTTGGCATCATGAAAATGGACGAAAACCAATGGATCCCACGTTTCATCGAAAAACCAAAAGCCGATTTGTTGGGCGATTGGGTGAGCGAGGTTTCGCCGGCCAACAAGAAAAAAGGCAAGGTTTACATGGCTTCGATGGGCATTTATATTTTCAAAAAACAGGTTTTGATCGACCTTTTTGAAAAATATCCAGGCGCACATGATTTTGGAAAAGAGATAATTCCCGCTGCAATTCAGGGCGGTTTGAAAGTTTCAGCTTATCAATATGATGGATATTGGGAAGATATCGGAACAATTGCTTCGTTTTTTCAGGCCAATCTCGACCTGACCGACCACATCCCATCTTTCAATTTATTTGACAATCGGAACAAAGTTTACACGCGTGGCCGGATGCTGCCGCCCGCCAAATTTTACGGCGGAACGAAGGTCAACCGGGCTCTGATTGCCGAAGGCTCCATCATCCATGCCCGCGAAATCGACACGGCGGTCATCGGCATCCGTTCGAGGATTGGCGAAAACTCCGTCATCAAAGAGGCCATCGTGATGGGCAACGATTTTTTCCAAACTTTGCAGGAAATGGCCAGCCAAAAACACACGATTCCGATGGGCGTGGGGCACAATTGCCACATCGAACGCGCCATTTTGGACAAGGATTGCCGCATCGGAAACAACGTGGTCATCAAAGGTGGCAGCCACATGGCCGATATCGACACGCCGGAATACACGGTTCGGGACGGGATTGTGGTCGTGAAAAAAGGCGCGACGATTCCGGAAGGGTCAAGAATTATGTAAATTTGGACCATGAACTTTGAACGGTAAACTATGAACATCTCTCGAACAGCAGTATTTATAGTTTATCCTTCAAAGTGCATAGTTAAATGTTCAACCTTAATTTTAGAAAAATGGAAGCAGAAGTTTTAGATTTTGAGCCGAGGGTTTTAGAAAATCCGCTGCGGAAATTGGTGCAAGACCAACCGCTTTCCTATCCCAGCCGAATGTCGGAGGCGGAGTTCGACCGTTTTGTTTTGGAAAACGGCGACCTGAGAATTGAAAGAGACAAATACGGAACAATCACAATTCACCCTCCGATGACTTACAAATCAGCAGTTCGAGAAAGCAAAGCCTTGTTTTTTTTACAATTATGGGGCTTTTCCCATCAACATTTGGGCGACGTGGTTTCGCCTTCCGGTTCGTTCAATTTGCCCGACGGAGCGCAGTGCAAAGCAGATGGCTCTTTCGTTTCGCGGGCGCAACTTCAATTTTTTTCCGATGAAGAACTTTCGCACATCCCGCACCTGGTTCCCGATTTTGTCATGGAAGTTCGTTCGACAACCGACCGGATTGGTGCTTTAAAAACCAAAATGGAGGAAGTTTGGATTGCAAATGGCGTTCGTTTGGCTTGGCTGATTGACCCGATAAAAGAACGGGCGTGGGTTTACCGGGCCAACGGAGAAGTTGTGGAAATCCATAATTTCAACCAAAAACTTTCAGGGGAAGATGTTTTGCCGGGTTTTGAATTGGATTTGAACCTTTTAAAAACAAATTAAAAAATGGAAGCAGTTTTGAATGTCTCCGCCCAAAATCTGAACCGAGATTTTGTCAAAAACCTAAAATCAAAATTTGGCAAAGCCAATTTTGAAATCCGGGTGCAGGTTCCAGCCGAAGCACCGACCCCGTTTTTGGACAAAGATTTTTGGGAAGTGATTGACCTTTTGGATTGGGAAAAAACGGGCGACGACGAGGCTGTTTTGGCTCCGGCCATCCATTTTTTAGCGCAAAAACCGCTCGAACACATTTATAGATTTGCCGATTTTCTTTCCGAAAAATTGTTCCAACTCGACACCCGCGCCCACGCCCAAATTTTTTTGGAAAAGGAAAAACACCTTTCGGTGGACGATTTTTTGTACGTCCGCTGCTGCGTCGTGGCAAATGGGAAAACGGCTTTTGAAGATATTTTGAGCCATCCGGAGAAAATGCCGTTGGATTTTACTTTTGAATCCTTGCTCCACTTGCCAAATCGTGCATTTGAGTTGAAAACCGGAAAAAAATCGCTGCTCGTTCCTGCCTTTAATTATGAAACGTACAGCAATCGAAATGGCTGGAAAAAATAATTTCAAATGCACGGAAACCTCAACACAAACGACAAACCGCACCACCTTTACGAAATCCGCGACTCCGTTGACAATGATGTTTTCAAATATGGCATCAGCCACGACCCCATCGAATCCGACGGCCTCTCCGAACGTTGCCGCGACCAAGTCAGTTTTATTAACCTTGCAGTAAATTGGCTCCGATTTTTTGGCCGGACAATCATTTTTGATATTCCGAATCGAATTTTGGCAAAACAACTCGAACGAAAAGCCATTGACGAATATGAAAAAAAGAACGGCCGAAAACCGCGCGGAAATCTTGATTAAAAACTATTAATGACACAAAAATTTATTGCAAAAACCCTCCACGGCCTCGAACCCATCCTCGCCGCAGAACTTTTAGAAATCGGCGCGACGGAAATTTTGCCCGTCAAACGTGCTGTCATTTTTTCAGGCGACCAAACTGTTTTGTACCGGGCGAATTACGAAGTCCGCACGGCTCTCCGCATTCTCGTTCCCATTTCAGAATTTTTTGCCCGCGACGAACGCCAATTTTATGCCCACGTCCGGGATTACACCGATTGGTCAAAATATTTGGACGTTTCTGGTACGCTCGCGGTGGATGCCGTGGTGCAAAGCGAGACTTTTCGCCACTCGCAATACATGGCTTTGACGGTAAAAGATGCCATTGTTGACCAATTCCGCGACCGTTTTGGCCGCCGCCCCGATGTTGATGTTGAAAATCCGCAACTCCGCATCAGCCTGCACATCAACGAAAACAGGTGCAGTTTACTCCTCGATTCGTCGGGCGATTCCTTGCACAAACGTTGTTATCGTCGACAGCCGACCGAAGCCCCAATCAATGAAGTGCTGGCTGCGGGCATGATAAAACTCGCCGGTTTTGATGGAAAAACGACTTTCGTTGACCCAATGTGCGGCTCCGGGACGCTCGCCATCGAAGCCGCGATGGTCGCCCGCCGGATGCCGCCGCAGATTTTGCGCCCGTATTTTGGGTTTTTCCGCTGGAAAGATTTTGACAAAAAACTTTGGGAAAAAGTAAAAGCAGCAGCCGACGAAAAAGTGCAACCCATTGGTTGTCAAATATTTGCCTCCGATTCCGATGCCACGGCGCAAAACGCGGCAGCCATCAATTTGATGACCGCCGGGCTGGACGCGGACGTTTTCTTGCAAAAAAAGAATTTTGAAAAACTCGAACCGCCGACCGACGCACCGGGCATTTTGATGACCAACCCGCCCTACGACGAGCGGCTGAAAATCGAGGACATTGATAAATTTTACGCTGAAATCGGGGCGCGGCTGAAACACCATTGGCCGGGCTGGACGGCGTGGATTATTTCCTCGAACCGCGATGCTTTGAACGCGATGCGGCTGAAACCGACGAAGCGGCACACACTTTTTAATGGGAAATTGGAGTGCGCTTTTCATCGGTTTGAGATGTACGCGGGGAGCAAGTTTTCGAAAAATGTGGAGGTGGTGGAGAACGAATGACAGAAAAGTGAGGCGGTGACTTTGAGTCACCGCCTCACTTTTTTCCAACCAAATTGGTCGCGCAACCGAAGAAAAAATTTGAAAAACGCACCTCAAAACCTGCATTTTCAAAAACCTTCGCCACCGTTTTACAATTTCCAAAACACTCGGTGTAAACCCCCAGTTTTCGGTAAGTGATGGGGTTTGCTAAAAAAAAGTTGCCCAAAACCGGGATGACTTTTTTCAAATAAGGAACGTGTAAAAAATAAGTTGTCAATTTGGGTATCGAATGAGGTAGTTCCATTTTGGGCAATCCGAATCAAAAGTAACGAATTGTTGGATTTGGTTTTTGAAGTCATCTTCGACGGGTCGTTTGTTTTCATAGGTTTT
>JANNMS010000254.1:0-12355 GCA_031398055.1 Saprospirales bacterium
TTTCTGTTTTACATTTTCCATTAATTTTTGATTCAAAAAAACGCGCCCGTGATGGTGGTAATTTTCCTCTTTTTGGAGGCCCAAATTTATTTCGACCTGGTTCGGCACAAAATAAATTTCCACCTCCAAAAAGAAAAGCAACCGGAACTTCTTCCGGTTGCTTTCTGTGCTTCGCTAAATAACCCTTTATTTCCAATTAGGAATTCGAAAATTAGGAATTAAAGTTTCCAAAATCTTTGGTCACGCGCAATTCCTAATTTTTAATTCCTAATTCCTAATTATTTCAGTTTGAATTCGCCCGTGCCGACGAGGTAGCCTTTGTTGTACACTTCGACTGTGTATTTGCCTTTCATAAAATCTTGGCCAGGCTGCCAGACACCACAAACATCCGTGACCGAATTGGTGTAATTGGCTTTTGCGGTGGTCGTGTAGCGGAATTCGGCTTCTTTCTTTTTGTCTTTTTCAACACCTGAACCCAGGCTTTGGATTGCCAAAGGTGCTCCGGTCGGATCGGTGATGACGAGATAAAAAGTTTCTTCGCCTGCCTCGACCACATCATTGGCTTCGGTGGTGAAACAAACATTCAATTTGTCGACGTTTTTGGCTTTGCTTTTGCTTTTTTCTTTGCCCGAACTGGTCACTTTCACACCTTTAATATTGATGTTGCTCACTTTCACAGCCGAGGCGATGTCCACTTTTTTGCCCAAAACTTGATTCGTGCTTTCCAATTGGGTTTTTTCAGAAATCAAAGCCGCTTTTGCAGTTGATTCTTCTTCCAATTTGGTTTTGGTGCTCGTCAAATTTTCGTTCAAGGAATTAATTTGATTGCCTTTTTCCTGATTTTCGGTCATCAGCTTGGCATTTTCCTCTTTCAATTGGGCGATTTCCATCACAAAAGCATCCTTTTGTTTGGTGAGGCCAGCAATTTCGGAGCGTGCCCGTTTCAAGTCACCCGAAGTTTTGATACCGGCAGCGATTTTGTCTTTTTGCTCGGTGATTTGCGCGAGTTGTTCGTCAATTTTGGCGTTCAATTCGGCGTTTGTGCCTTTCATTTGCTCCAATTGCGCGACAGCGTCGTTGTAACGGGTATCCAGTTCGGAGAGTGCATCGGTTTTGGTGTCGAGTTCACGAACGGTTTGCTCCAATTGTTGGCCGGTTTTGTACTTCGAAACCAACATAAAAATATTGGTGCAAAGCAAAAGCCCGATAGCAACCGCAGCGATTGTCAACAACCGTTTCGAGTTGTCGTTATTTTTTGGGCTGCCGTAATTTGGAGTATTTGGCTGATTCAAATTTGATGGTGCATTCATCTTTAAAATAGATTGAGAATGGTTGAAAAAATTGTTAAGATTTGAAGTAGGAGGTTGAATTGATAGGCAAACTTTTAGTTGTTATTTTTTTTAATTTCGACACGAAGGTTGCGCTTTTTGATAGGATTTAAACCGCCGCGCCTGAAAATTATTGCAAATCAAGGCCGGATACCCTCAAAATAGTACATACCTACTACCTTTGGCCGGGTTCATTTTTAAAAATACGAATGTTTTGCCGAACCGGTTTGATTTAGTTTTGACTTTGGTTTTTGTCCAAAAAAATTCAAAACCAACAACTCAAACCCACATAAATCTAAACTCTAAACGCTCAAATCCAATATCTAAAAAATGTCTGTTTTCAACGCTTTTGATTTGTACAATATCCTGTTTTTGGACATCGAAACCGTCCCGGTGGTTCAAGAATACGATGGCCTGCCCGAGGAATTGCAAGAACTTTGGGGAAAAAAGGCGCGCACCATCCTCAAAACCCCCGCCGAGGTCGAATTGGAATACGACGAATTGGCCGATTCTTTTGGCACGCGGGCTGGGATTTATGCCGAATTTGGGAAAATCATCTGCATTTCGGCGGGTTTTTTGACCAAAAACCCGGATGGCAGCGACAAACCAATCATGCGGCTCAAATCTTTCGCCAACCACAACGAAGCCCATTTGCTCGAAGATTTTTCAGAACTTTTGAACAAATATTTTAACAACCCCGACAAGTTTGCGATTTGCGGCCACAACATCAAAGAATTCGATGTGCCGTACATCTGCCGCCGGATGTTGATAAACCAGTTGCCTTTTCCAAAAATGCTGGACATCGCCGGCAAAAAACCGTGGGAAACCAAACACCTGCTCGACACGATGGAAATGTGGAAATTTGGCGACTCAAAAAATTACACCTCGCTCCGGCTGCTGGCCGCCATTTTTGGTTTCCCGTCGCCAAAAGACGATATCGATGGCAGCGACGTGGCGCGGGTTTATTGGGAAGAACGCGACCTTGACCGCATCGCAGCATATTGTGAAAAAGATGTGCTGGCCACGGCGCAGTTGTTTTTGAAATTTAAACGGTTGCCGATTTTGACGGAGGAGCAGGTGAAAATTGTGCGGTGAGAAAAATTGGATTGCAGCAATTTTTAGAAGGAAAACACTTTTTTTAAAATCTGAAAAATGAAAAAATTATCGTGGTTGACCTTCGTTTTTTTGTTTGCAGTTTCCTGCGGTTGCCCTTTTTGGAACAATGAATGTTGCAGGGTTGATTGCGCGAACGGCGATTTGATTTTGTTCAATTATTTTTCAGCCAACGATTCTTCCAAAAATTTGTATTCGTCCGGATTTTTCCAATCGAGCAGTTTGAAAGTAGATTTCATCGTCGGCCAAGATTCAAGTGTTGCACCGGGCGTGTTTTACTTTGCTTCACCAATATTTTATGTAGAAATCAGCGACCCAAAAACCATTGGTTTGGTGCTTCAACCGAACGCCAATTTCAGCGATACTTTGTGGCTCGGCACCTCCAAAATTTCAACCGAATGTTGTAGCATTCAGACAATTGTGGATTTCGCAATTTCTGGAACTGATACGCTGCGGTGGTTGCCGGGGCAAAAAGTCGTCAATTTTTACAAATAATTTGATCAAACCATCCGCCGCCGCAACTTCCGCCCCCCCCACATTTTTAACAAAAAAATCAGGAAAAACAAACCCGCCGCGCCGCCCGCCCACCGAGCAAAACCTACATTTCCCATTTCCAAAAAATGCACCCCAAACCACACCGCGACGACCGCCAGACCAGCCCAAACGAATTGTTGGATGCCAAAATAAATCAATTTCGCCCCGTCCGCAAAATCCGGCGAACGAAATTCGAGGTCACCGCTCCGCACTTTCTGCATCGTTTTTTGCATCTCGCCGGGCATCGAAACGAGGTTGGTGAGGTTGCGTTTCAAAAAATCTTGGACAAAACCGAGCGTCCCGCCCTGCGATTCGAGCAGGTATTTTTGGGCCACGGGGCGCACCGTGTCGAGCGGGTTCAAAGTTGGGTCGAGGGTCGTGACGAGACCCAAAAGCAGGGTAATCGCCCTGTTGAAAAGCACGTATTCTTTCGGAATTTGCACCGTAGCCGAGATGCCTTTGAAACCGATGTCGGAAATCAGATCGCCCAGCGAATTATTGAACGGGTTGATTTTGATGTCTTTAAAATTCAGGCCGTCGAGTTGGATTTCGTTTTGCAAAAAATTCCGCACGGCGGCAATCATTTTTCCCGCCAATTTTTCAGCCTCGCGCCCCTCGGCCAGCAACCCGATTTTCCGGCAAGCCTCAATCATCGATTCCGTGTCGTTTTTCAAAGCCGCCTCGATCAAATCCGGAAAACCTTCCCGAAAAGCAGGCGGCAGCGCAGCCGTCGCGCCAAAATCGAGGAAAATCATCGTGCCATCTTGCTGCACCAAAATATTTCCGGGGTGCGGGTCGGCGTGGTAAAAACCATCTTTGAAAATCATCCGGCAATAAATTTTCAAAAGCCGTTCGGCCAATTCTCGGCGGTCGAGTTGCCAGATTTCGATTTGTTCGAGGTTCGAAATTTTCACGCCCGGCTGAAAAGTCGTGGTCAAAACGCGCTCGGTCGAAAACTCGGCAATCACTTTTGGCACGGCCACGCGGGGTTCTTCGCGCAGGTTTTCGGCGATTTTTTGCATCGCGGCGGCCTCGCGGCGGAAGTCGAGTTCTTCCTCGATCATCTTTTTGATTTGGGTAAAAACGAAATCCATCCCTTTGATTTCGAACCACCATTGATGGATTTCGACGAGGCGTTTGATGATTTTCAAATCCACCTCCGCCACCGATTCGATGCCCGCGTGCTGGATTTTTACGACGACTTCCGTGCCGTCAAAAAGCCGTGCGCGGTGAGCCTGCCCGATGCTCGCGGAGGCCATCGGCACGTCGTCAAAATGGGAAAAAAGTTCGTCGGGCGTTTTTCCAAACTCCTTAAAAATACGGTTTTTTACCTCGTCGATCGGTCGCGGCGGCAGTTGGTCTTGCAGGCTTTCGAGTGGTTTTTGAAATGCTTCGGGCAGAAAATTGGACAAAATGGAAAGCAATTGCCCGATTTTGATAAACAAGCCCTGCAAATCGAGGATGGCGAGTTTTACCTTTTCGGCATTTTGCAAATGGAGCGCGGCGGTGCGGCGTTCGTACCATTTTTGGCCTAAAAATTTTTTCAAAAAACCTGCCCAAACGTAACTCCAAAGGACGGAAAAAGCGGTGCGGTAGGCTTTGCGGAAGCGGTATTTTGGGGTGAATTTTTGGTTTAGCATTGTTCAAATTGAATGAAAATGGCTCTGGGCAAACCAATTTTGCCAGAAAGTTTTACTTTTGTAAAAAAATTAAAGATGACTGCACAAGTTAGACCGATGAGCAACTTGCAATTGGAATTGCTCCAAATGTACGCGACCAACATTCCAGACAGGTTGTTGATGGACATCAAAAAAATGTTGGCCGAATATTTTGCAGCACTGATTGATAAAGAAATGTCAGAAGTTTGGGAGGAAAAGGAGTGGGGCGACGAAACCATCGAGGGTTGGAAAACGGAACGATTGAGAGTCCCTTATTAATTTGACCCCACCAAAATGCGAGTTGTCCTTGATATTAATGTGCTTTTGATTTCTCTTCCGGTTGCGTCGAAGTACCGACCGATTTTTGATGCCATCAAAAACGGCAGGTTTACTTTGTTGGTTACCAATGAAATTTTGACAGAATATGAAGAAATGATTGGTCAAAAAACCACTCGACCAGAAATTGCAACCAATGTTACCCGCCTGCTTTTGAACCTGTCAAATGTTGAAAAAATTTACAATATCTATTATCGCTGGGGATTTATCGTAAACGACCCCGACGACAACAAATACCCGGATTGTGCAATTGTCGGCAACGCCCATTTGATTGTTTCAAACGATGGCGATTTCAATGTTTTGAAAAGCATTCCGTTTCCAATTTTCAATGTTTTGAATGCTGATGAATTTTTAAAATTGATTCAAACAGGCATTATTTGATTCATTTTTCCAACCAATTTTTCAATTCCAAATCCGTCGCCGCGCCCGATTTTTTCAAAACCGGCACCCCATTTTCCACCTCCATTTTCAAAAAAACGGGCAGCACGAACTCGTCGGGCGCGATCAATTTTCCCTCCAAAATATGCTTTTTGTAAAATTCCAAAAACTGCGGGTCGCCCAAAAATTTGCCCAAATTGGAGGTGAAAAAATCAAAATCATCGACTAATGTCAAGTCGTTTTCATAAAAATGATCGAGCAATTCTTTCATAAAATCGTGCAAATTGTGCTGCCCGGCGGAGCGGATTTTGATGACATTGTCGAGGTAAAAAGCAAAAATGTACCCACGTTTGTACGGCAAATCAGAGACATCCGAACGGTTGAAAAAGTTTTTTTCGATCTCAAAATTGGGTGCTTCGGCGAGCGGCGAGGTGTAATGTTTTTGAAAAAAATCGCGGTTCGCGGCGGCCAAAAATTCGTCCACAGAAATCAAACCGGCGGCCAACATATTTTTCCAAGCAAAATATTCCGTGAAACCTTCACTGAACCAACCGAGGCCCATGTCATTGATTTTCCCGCCGTTCCGGATTTTCACACCGACCCAATCGTGCATCATTTCATGGTGAAAAAGCGGATGCAACTCTTTGATTTTGAACGACTTGCCCGGCGTGGCGAACGTGGCGAACGAGTTTTGCAAACCCGAACCGACGTAGCCAATTTGGGAAAATTGATGGCCGTCCGCTGTCTCCCGTCCGCCATCTGCTGTTGAAATTTTGAACGGAACGAGCGTCACCGAAAAATAAGGGATTTCAAAATCTTGCCAAAACGTGCGCTGCACCTCGACCGTTTGCCGCAGCAATTCCAAAATTTCGGCATCCGAAAATGACCAATCCGAGCCGCGAATCGCTAAAAAAACGGGCGATTTTCGAACCTCCGTTTTCAAAATCCTAAAATCGCCGCCGACAAAAACGGATTCCAGCCACGACAAAGAATTTACTTTAAAATTTTGTCGGGTTTGCTGCGAGCCAAAACTGTTTTGCAAATTCCAGCCGGACGGAAAATTTTTCCAAAATATAGAAACCTCAAAATCCTGATTCCCCGACGGCATGAGAAAAAGCGAACTGCCAAAAACATGAAAATAAGGAAGTTGGAGAATCGGGCGAAACGCATTTTCGGGCGTGATTTCGTTGCCCGAAAAATCTTGCACGATTTCATAATTCACCACGATTTCTCGCCCCGGTGAATATTCCAAATGCACAAAAAGAGAGTCGGCATCCATTTTTGAATGGCCGTTCGGACTGACCAATTTCAGGTTTCGGATGGAACGGTGGAGTTTTTGGGCATTCGCCAAATTTGAAGGCAAAAGCAAATCCGTCTCGCCATCTGCTTCCCCCGAAAATCGGAGTTTTACAGCGAGTGTTAATTGTTTTTCTCGAAAAACGGGCTGAATTTCATAATTCAACGACTGAGAAAAAGCGAAGGAAAACGAGGTGCAGACCGATAAAATCGCCGCGAAAAAGGGAAGTTGCCGCATTTTTGATCATGGATTGTGGGTTCCGTCATTTTGTGAAAGTGCGGGCGGGCGAAGCGCAGGTGATTATTAATTGAGCGGCGAAGGTAGAAAAAGGAGCGGCTTGATGTGTGTTAAATTTTTAATCTGAAAATGGTTATTTGGGAATTGGTTATTGGGAAATTGGTGTTGACTCAATCTTGATTTCCCAATAGCCAATTTCCCAATAACCAATCACCCAATTTTAACCGAAGTCATCGTCAGCGAACCCATCACCGCTTTGTCGTTAAAAAACGAGATTTTTTCATCATTTTCCTGCAAACCCAATGTGTAAAGCATTGGATAATAATGGTCTGGCGTGGGAATCGCCAATTTTGCGGCCTCGCCGAGCGACGAATAATTGATCAGCGGCGCGTGGTTTTTTTCGGCGATATTTTTTTTGAAAACTTCGTTGATCTCGACCGCCCAGTCGAAAGCAAATTCGGGCGGTTTCGTGCCAAAAGTGGCCATCCGAAGGTTGTGCACCATGTTTCCGCTGCCCAAAATCAGCACGCCTTTTCGGCGCAGCGCGGCCAATTCCTTGCCCAAATTGTAGTGAAATTGCGGCGGCTGGTTGTAATCAATGCTCATTTGCAGCACCGGAATATCGGCATCCGGGTACATCTGCCGCACGACCGACCACGATCCGTGGTCCAAACCCCAGTCGTGGTCGAGGCCAACGTTCGTCATTTTGACCAAATTTTTCACCTCCTCGGCGAGTTCCGGTTTGCCGGGCGCAGGGTATTCCACATCAAAAAGTGCTTTCGGAAAACCGCCAAAATCGTGGATCGTTTTTGGCGAATTCATCGCCGTGACCGCAGTGCCGCGCGTCAGCCAGTGCGCCGAAATGACCAAAACTGCCGTCGGTTTTTGGATTTCCTGTCCCATTTTCCGCCAGCGTTGGCTGAATTCGTTGTCCTCGATCGCGTTCATCGGCGAGCCGTGGCCGACAAAAAGCACGGGCATTTTTTCATCGGACGGCGAAAAATCGTCGGTCATTTTTTTAAAAGCACCGAGCGACATCGCGCCCGCGGTGGTTGCAGCCATGATTTTTAGAAATTTTTTTCGTTGCATTTTTGAAAGGAGTTGAGAAGGCAAATCTTTTTGAGTTTGGATAAAAATCAAAAACAAAGCAGAATGTTCAGGGACATATTTTTCAAAGTAAAAAAAATCAACCACTGAAAAAAAATTGAGACAAGGCTTTGGTATTTTAAAATCGTTTATCGTAGATTTGCGATTGATTTTAAAAACCACTTCATTTTTCAATGGCTGTCAACAAAAAATCCGAATTCGGGGAATCCGAAAAAATCATTGCTGATTTTGCAAAAGCACTCGGCCATCCGGCGCGAGTCGCAATCTTGAAAGAATTGGCACGGCGAAAAACTTGCGTTTGTGGGGAAATCGTGGAAGTCTTGCCCCTGGCGCAAAGCACGGTTTCCCAACATTTGAAAGAACTCTCAACTGCCGGTTTGATTAGCGGCACGGTGGACGGCGCGAAATCGTGTTATTGTATCAATTGGGAGACTTTTTCCCAGTTCGAGGAAACGTTCCGCGTCTTTTTCGAGCACGCCAACATTCAGCGTTGCTGCTGAAAATCAATCATTTACCATCATTTTTAAAATTTTTCACAAAATGATTACTACTTCTGAAAGTATCAAAAACATGGTCCGGGAAAAATACTCGGCCATCGCTTTGCAAAGCAAAGAGACCAACGAAACGTCCTGCTGCGGGGTCGGCGGTGGCTGCGGCGACGCGCCGAGTACCAACGGGACGTACAATATCATGTCGGATTCTTACTCTAATTTGGCTGGTTATCAGCCCGATGCTGATTTGGGTTTGGGCTGCGGGTTGCCCACCGAATTTGCCCAAATCCAGCCCGGCGACACGGTGCTTGACCTCGGTTCTGGCGCAGGAAACGATTGTTTTGTGGCACGTGCGCAGACTGGTGCATCTGGAAAAGTCCTCGGCGTGGATTTTACGCCGGCCATGATTCAGCGAGCCCGTGAAAATTCGGAGCGGCGCGGCTTCAACAATGTTGAATTTCGCAGCGGCGACATCGAAAATTTGCCCGTCGGCACGGATTCGGTAGACGTGGTGGTGAGCAATTGCGTCCTGAATTTGGTTCCGGACAAAAACCGTGTTTTTTCGGAAATCTTGCGTGTGCTGCACCCCGGCGGGCATTTTAGCATCTCGGACGTGGTGTTGGTCGGCGAACTGCCGCCGACTCTCGTTCAATCGGCTGAAATGTATGCTGGTTGCGTCGCCGGGGCGATGCAAATGGATGATTATCTGGAAGTTATCCACCAGTCTGGTTTTGAAAATGTGCAGGTTCAAAAACAAAAACCCATCCTGATTCCAGACCATATTTTGCAGGAATTTCTGTCGGCAGAAGCATTGGCAGATTTTCACCGATCAAAAACGGGGATTTTCAGCATCACGGTTTTTGGAAAAAAACCGGGCGAAAAACTGATAAAAAAAGCGGGTTTGGAAAAAAGCACCACTCAATTTCAAGAAATAAAAACGGCGCAGGCCTGCTGCGAACCGGGATGTTGCAATTGATAATTTTCAAAAAACAAAACAGCCCATGCCATCAAGGCGTGGGCTGTTTTCATTTCCAAAACCATGTTTAAAAAACTGCAATCTTTTTGCCAGGAGTTGGAGCATGAATTTTCAAAAATCACCCCCGCCCGCCGCGAGCAACTTTCAAAATTGGCCGCTTATTTTTCCAAAAAATACCAATCCGTCTCGCCTGAGGCGAGACCAAAAGTCACCGTGATTTGCACACACAATTCACGGCGCAGTCATTTGGCTCAAATTTGGCTCGCGGCGGCTGCCGATTTTTACCATTTACCAAAAATAGAAACCTTTTCGGGTGGCACGGAAGCCACTGCTTTTTTCCCGGCGGCGGTCGCGGCGATGGTTCGGGCAGGTTTCAAAATTGAAAATTCGACGCCCGAAATTGCCAATCCCGTTTTTCAAATTCGTTGGAAACGTGGGCAAAAAAACTACCCAGCCTTTTCAAAAAAATACGACGACGCTCCGAACCCGACCAAAAATTTCGCCGCCGTGCTGGTTTGTTCGAGTGCCGACGAGGCTTGCCCGGTGGTTTTTGGCGCGGATTTTCGGCTGTCGCTGCCGTTCGATGACCCGAAAAAATCGGACGGAACGGCATTTCAAAAAGAAATTTATGATGCGCGGTGCCGGGAAATCGGGCGGGAAATGTTGTGGGTGATGCGGATGGCTACTGGATGATTGGTTATTGGAAAATTGGTTGGCCGCCTTCCAAAAATCTGGATATTTTTGCCACATGATGAAAAATTTACCACCGCTCCGCACCATTTTCCCCTGCCTGTGTGCCCTGTTTTTTGGGTTTTCGATGAAATCTCAAACCCCAATTTCTGGCACCATCAATAAATATGCAGCCGTCACCGCGCTCGAAATTTGCAGCGGACGCATCTCGGTTTCCGACACCGCTGGGTTCCGCCCCGGCGACCAATTTTTGATTTTGCAGATGCAGGGCGCGGAAATTTCGACCCCGAACAACGCCACTTTTGGCGATATTTTGAACCTCAATAATTGTGGCCGCTACGAAAAATGCACGGTGGATTCAGTCGCCGAAAAAACCATTTTTGTCAGCCAATACTTTGAAAATCAATACGATGTGGATGGTAAAGTTCAAATTGTCAGTTTCCCAAAATTTCAAAACGCCATCGTCACCGATACTTTGCGACCGAAAAAATGGGACGGCTCGACGGGCGGAGTTTTGGCTTTGGAAGTCGCCGGGACACTAGTTTTGAACGCGCCGATTTTGGCGGACGAGGCAGGTTTTCGAGGCGGCGTGAGTTTTGTCGCAGCCCAAAACGACTGCTATTTTTTGCTCCCGCAAATTAATTTTTCCTACCCAGCCGGAACGTGGCGCAGTGCACCGAAAGGCGAAGGAATTGCTGAAATCTTGCCCGGTGGCGAGTTCGGTCGCGGGGCGCAGGCCAACGGCGGCGGCGGCGGAAACGACCACAATTCCGGCGGCGGCGGCGGCGGAAATATCTCGTCCGGCGGTCGCGGCGGCGAAAATGACGAGCCGTCGTTGGCCGGGTGCAGCGGCAGGTTTCCCGGCGTCGGTGGCAAAAAAATCACCGATTTTGACGGGCGGATTTTTCTCGGCGGCGGCGGCGGCGCGGGGCACACGAACATCAAATTTCAAAGCGACGGCGGCGCGGGCGGCGGCATCATTTTTTTGAAAACCGATTCGTTGGTCGGGTCAGCCCCAAAAATTTCGGCCAACGGCGGCTCGGCCAAAAATGCGGATGGCGAGGGCGGCGGCGGCGGCGGTGCGGGCGGCTCGATTTTTTGTAAAATTGAACACGCACCTGCAAATCTTGAAATTTCGGCGACCGGAGGAAAGGGCGGAAACCCCGATTATCCCGACGACCGTTGCCTCGGCCCGGGCGGCGGCGGCGCGGGCGGGCGCATTTTGACCAACCAAAACGCGGCGGCAAAAGCCAATTCTGGGCAGCCCGGCGTGATTGAAAAGTCATTCAATGTTTGCAACGGAAACTCGAACGGTGCGACGGCGGGCGAGGCTGGCGTGGTTCAAAATTTTGTGGAAATACACGCCGGAACTTCTGAAATCGTTCCCGGAAATATTTCGCAACAGCCTGAAAATCAGGAAGTTTGCGCGGGAACGATGGCTACTTTTTCCTGCTCGGCAAGCGGTTCGGCACTCAATTTTCAGTGGCAACAATTCGCTGGGAATTGGACAAATTTGCAAAACAGCGGCGCGTTTTCGGGGGCGGATTCTTCGGTTTTGAAAATCTCTCCGGTCGCGCAAAATTTGGATGGCGCGAAATTCAGGTGCCTCGTCGCGGGCAATTGTTTCTCTGCCCAAACCGATGAAGCCATTTTGAAAGTTGCGGTTTCGCCGACTGCAAATTTCACTTTTTCGAGCAGCGGTTTGACCGTCATTTTTCAAAATCAAAGCCTGGGCGGCGATGTTTTTTCGTGGTTTTTTGGCGACGGCGCGAGTTCGTCGGACGAAAATCCGAGCCACACTTTTTCGCAACCGGGGATTTTCACCGTGACTTTGCAGGCGATCAACAATTGCGGGGCGGCGGTTTTGCAACAAGAAATCATGGTTCCGACCGTCGGCAGCCACGAAATTTTGGATGAAAATTCATTTTCAATTTTTCCAAATCCGGTGGGCGAGGTGCTTTTTGTAAAAATTTTGGACAAAAACTTCGAGCCAGTTTCTGCCCAAATTTTTGATTTGACCGGGAAATTGGTTTTTGAAAAAACGGTTTCGGACTCGGATTTTGAGTTGGATTTGAAAAATTTCGCGGCGGGCGGGTATCTGTTTTTGGTCAAAACGCGCCGACTCGCCGCGCCACCACAGGAACACGTGGGTATCGAGCAGGAACCTCATCGCTTCGGCGCGGAGGCCGTGTCGAGGCCGAACGCTTCCG
>JANNMS010000306.1:0-17754 GCA_031398055.1 Saprospirales bacterium
AAAAAACACCGCCCCGTTCTCCGGCGCCCCCGCCCCCGGGGCGTGGGGCTCCGTTTGCCGCACGACGGTTTTGATGTCGTCGTGGATTCGGCGGGCGGCGATTCATTTTCAAAATTGGTCGGCTTGTGCAGCCCCGGCGGGCGCATTGGAATTTACGGCGGCGGACTTGGAAAAATAAACAACCTTTCCCCACAAATCATTTTTTGGAAACAAATCAACATCCTCGGCAGCACGATGGGCAGCCCGGCGGAATTTGGAAAAATGTTGCAATTCGTTGAAAGACACGAAATTGTGCCGGTTTTGGACAGTGTTTTTTCATTGGAAAATGGAAATGCGGCGTTTGAAAAATTGGCGGCGGGCGAGCAGTTTGGGAAAATCGTTTTGAAAATTTGAATCAAAAAAATCAGTCCAATCAACAAAATCAGTGTTCTATTTTGTCCAAATTTTTCCATTCAAAACCACTTTTTCCACCCAATCGCCCCCAAAATAATACGGCAAAAAAGCCACCGACGGCATCGGTTTCGTGATGAAAAAATTGGCCGTTTTCCCGACGTCCAAACTTCCAAAATCTCCCGACAATTCCATCGCCGCCGCCCCGTTCAAAGTCGCGGCGAGGATGGCTTCTTCCGGCAAAAGTTTCATTTTGATGCAAGCCAACGAAACGGCAAACGCCATTTTTCCAGCCGGAGCTGTGCCCGGATTAAAGTCAGTTGCCAAAACGACGGGCAGCCCGGCATCTATCATTTTTCGCGCCGGGGCAAACGGAATTCCGAGAAAAAAAGCGCAAATCGGCAGCACAGTGGGCAAGGTTTTGGACTTTTTCAAACATTCAATTTCTGCGTCGCCCATTTCTTCGAGGTGGTCAACTGAAATGGCATTGTTTTCCACACCGACTTGCACGCCGCCGGAAACCGCAAGTTCGTTCGCATGGATTTTTGCCTTCAAATTATACCTCGCGGCGGCTTTCAAAATGCGGTCGGTTTCGGCTGGCGTAAAAAATCCCCGGTCGCAAAAAACATCGCAATAATCTGCCAATCCCTCGTCCGCAACAGCAGGCAACATCTTGTCAATCAACAATTTAAGATAACCTTCGCGGTTTTCCCGAAACTCCGTCGGCACGGCGTGCGCCCCCAAAAAAGTGGCTCGAATCGGTATCGGACTAACCGTTTTCAACTGCCGAATCACCCGCAACATTTTCAATTCACTTTCCAAAGTCAAGCCGTAACCACTTTTGATTTCGATGGCTCCGGTGCCAAAACCGATGACTTCTTTCATTCTTTCCAAAGCATCTTCAAACAATTTTTCCTCGGTCATTTCGCGCAATTTTCGGGCGGAATTCAAAATGCCGCCGCCCCGCCGGGCAATTTCTTCGTAACTCAAACCGCGAATTCTGTCCACAAATTCTTCCTCGCGCGTCGCCGCAAAAACCAAATGTGTGTGCGAATCGCACCACGACGGAAAAACAAATCGCCCGGTCGCGTCCAAAATTTGGTCGGCTCGGTCGGGGCAGTTTTCCATAGTTCCGAAAGATTTTACCCGGCCATTTTCGCAGAGCAGCCACGCGTTTTCGAGTTGCGGGAGGTTGGCCATTTCTGCGCCGCGCACCAATTTTCGGGGCGTTTCGGTTGCTGAAATCAGGTTTTTGATGTTGCGGACGAGAAGATTTTGCATCAGATTTTTTTTGTGCGGCAAATTTCTACTTTTGCCCCCTAAATTTTTAAACAATGAAAAAACTGTTTTTCCTTTCCCTATTCATTTTTGCTGGCCTCGCGTGCAGCAAAGACCAATCAAAAACCGACCGCGAAATCATCGAAAAATATGTCGCTGACAAAGGTTTGGTGGGCGAATTCACGCCAGAAGGTGTGTTTGTCGTGACCGAAACGGAAGGAACTGGCACGCGCCCGACCTTGTCGAGCACGGTGACGGTGGGTTACAAAGGCTATTTTTTGGATGGTTCGGTTTTCGATGAATCGGCGAGTGCCACTTTTCCGCTTTCCGGGGTGATTGAGGGTTGGCAAATTGGCATCCCAAAATTCAAAGCAGGTGGAAAAGGCATTTTGATTATTCCTTCAAATTTGGCTTACGGTTCGGGTGGTTCGGGGTCAATTCCAGGGGATACGGTGCTTGCTTTTGATGTGAATTTGATTAAAGTGCAGTGAGTTTTTACCACAAATTTTTTTACCACAAAGGCACATTAGGAAACATAAGTTTCTTGTTTTCAAAGACTTATGTTTCCTGATGTGCTTTTGTGGTTAAATTCATTTCGCCAAAATGATTTTTCCAACCGATTGAAATTTCTCCGATTTCACCGTGCAAAAATAAATGCCTGCCGGAAAATTTCGAGCATCCCACAAAACAGTTTGCTCGCCTGCCGACATCGTTTTTTCAGATTTCAAATCCACCGTTTTTCCAGAAACATCCGTGATGCGAACTGAAATTTTCGACGGTTCGGCAAGTGAAAACTGGATTTTGGCAATTTCTGAAACCGGATTTGGCACGATTTCCAATTTCAAATTTTCCGAAAAATTTTCATTTGTCGATACGACACCGCTTTCGAAAGCATGGATTTTGCTTTCCGGGTTGGTCAAAAAAAGCAGGTTTTCAGCCAAAGTAACCGCACCGCCGCCGCCTGAAAATTGCCAATTACTTTTTCCAGTAGCAATTTCGACGGCAAAAAGTTTGTTTTCAGATGACACAAAAACATAATCGGCGGCCACGGCAGGCGGATTTGAAAGTTGATTGTCGCCAGTGAAAGTCCATTTTATTGCCCCGGTTTTGGCATCGCGGGCTTCCAATTTTCCGGAACGGACGAGGTACAAAATCCCATTTTTCAGCGCGGGCGTGATTTTCAAAATACCACTGACAAACCACTCAATTTTATGGGTTTCTAAATTTACGGCGTGCAAAAAATTGGTCGAAGTGGTAAAAATCTGGTTGTTTAACGTGTCAATTACCGGAGCCGTATTCATCGTGTAACCATCCCAATCGAAAGGCAAAGTCAATTCCCACAAAATATCTCCGCTGTTTTTTTCGTGCGCCGCCAATTTTCCGCCAGCAAAAGAATAGGCTACACCGTTGAAAAAAGCAGGTGTCCACGAATCGTATTGTTCGAGCGGGGTGAACCAATTTTTCGCACCCGAAACAGCATCGAAAGAATAAATACCGCCATACGTTCCACCATTTATATAAACATTATTGCCCACGATGGTCGGGTTGAGATACTCTTCCCACTGCGCATCGAACGGGGATTGCCATTTTGTATCACCCGTCAAAAAATCCAAACAATACAAAAACGTTGAATTCCAATTGTTGCAAGTTTGGAGATACACATTTCCATAGGCATAACTGGCCGGGTTGATTGAAAAAATTGTCCCAAATTCGTTGTTCCATTTTTCATTGCCGCTGGCGGTGTCCAAGCAAGCCAAAATCCGATTGTTGCTCGTCGGCGAAAAAATACTTTTGGTCAAAAGCAACGAGCCGTTGGCATAAGTTACCGGTTTCAATTTCGCATCGGCAAAAGTTTTTGTCCACTTGATTTTGAGCGGCGGGGCGAGCGGACAATTTTCATTTGCCCCGGTGTGGAAAGGATTTTGGCCGTACATCGGCCAATTTGCCAACGATTCGGAGTTGATTTTTAAAGAAACTTCGCGCCATGCGCCCCAATTTCCGTTCAAATCTTTTCCATGAATAAAAATGGTGTGGTCGCCGCCCGCAAAATTGTCGGTCAAAATTTCTGAAAAACCAACTTCTTGGTCACTGCCCCAAATATTGTCCAGTGTTTTGAGCGGCGTGCCGCTGCCGGACGGCCCAATTTGATTGATAAAATATTCGCCCCCGGCCACGCCCGAAACGGCCACCGACGAGAGGTCGTCCAAAGTCACTTCCAATTTTACCACCGTCCCAGCCCAACCTTGATTGGGCGTTGCCGAAGCCAAAATCGCAACCGGGCCAATCGTGTCCACGCCAGAACCGGTCGAAAATTTCCAGAAAAAATCGTCCGTCGGGCTGCCTTCGCTTTTGCCGTTTCGGTTTCCGTCGAGCGTATTTTGAGACAAATCTGCCAGATTAGCTTTTAAAAAAACGGTAATCGTGTCCGACGGCGGCCAAAAACCAGTCGGCTGGCAGACGAGTTGGAAAGTCAAACTGTCAAAAATCCATGAAAACGGCAGGGCATTTCCCAATTTATCTTTGATTTGAAAATTGGTGGAATTGAGCAACGCGGTGTCCATTTTTTCAGAAAATGAAATTTTTACCGCCGTGTTGATGCCTTGAAATTGGGCATCTTTTTTGGGAAAATGACTGACGACTTTTGGCGGAACGACATCGGGAATCGTCGTCGCCGTGCTGAAATGGTAGGCACCGAACACCGTTCCGATTAAAATATCGATGTGTTGGTCATCAAAAAGGTCTTTCACAACCAAAGTTGGTCGGCCAAAAATAAAATCAGATTCGAGGTAATTGCTTTCCCATTTGACCAAAAAATCTTGGCTGTCCACCACTTTCAATTTCAAATCGTACAAAATTATTTCTTTTCGGAGGCTCGAATCCAGATTTTCAATGGCCATTGCTCGAATGTCCTCGGTTGAGATATCGGTTACGGTTTTGACCAATTGCTGGGTTTGGCTATTGAAAATATGCAAGTTTTGGTGTTCCGCGACCACGATTTCCAAAATACCGTCGCCTTCCAAATCGGCTGCAATCAAAGCCGAACTGTAATTATTTCCAAGTGCGTCAATTTGCGATTGGAGCAATTTGGTTTTACCATCGTAAATCTGAATGAAGCCGTTGCTTTCGATAAAAACGATTTCGAGGGCCGGGTCTGCATCCAAATTTGCCACGTCGAAAGCATGCACACCGTTTACAAAAGCGATGCTTTGCCACTCCTGTTTAAAATTGGAGCCATCAAAACCAACGACTCGGAACCGGTTGTTTTTATCCACGTAAATCAACTCAGGTCGGCCATCGTCATCAATATCTGCCGTACGCATTTGCAGTTGGCTCGATTCTTCATTTGAAAAAAGAGGCAGTCGCGTTTTTCCATCTAAAATTTTCAAAGGCGTTTCAGAAACCACCAATTCGTGTTTGGTTTCGTCTCGCAATTGGGTGATGACAAAATTGTTGATGACCGCCCAACTTGACGACGTTTCCTCGATCCATTGCTGGTCAAACGTGTTTGAATTGTAAGAAATCACGACCCCGTTGTCGTAACTGCTGTTGCTGGATTGCGAAGCCACGACGTAATCAATTTGTTCGTCGCCATCCAAATCAGCGGCATCAAACCAAAAAATCCCATCCAAATCAAGACTTTCATATTCAATTTGTCTGGTTTTGGAATTGACAAAATACAAGTAATCGCCCCCGCTCGAAGTCGCCCCGGCACCCCAAATTACCTCTTTCACCCCATCGCCGTCCGGGTCGCCGACCGTGATATTGGTGACACCGTGATCTGGGTTTTGCACGTTCCAAAGTTCTTGCTGGGTTTCGGCATTGAAACAGCGGATGTGCCCCCACTGGTCATCGCCGGTAAAAATTTCATCGCGTCCGTCACCTTCCAAATCGGTCACGTAAATATTTGCGAGGTTCAAATTGGGCGGGAATTGGCCGATGGGCGAGTGGTTCAAACCATCAAAAATGGTCACTGTGCCATTGCCGAGGCCGATAATTTCTGGGATATTGTCATTGTTCGTGTCTGCCAATCCCAATTTATAACCAAATCCGCCCAAAAATTTCCATTCGACACTTCCAGTTTGGCCGTCCAAAACATAGCCATTTCCAGTCGAAGCGGTTGAAATAATTTCCGGCATCCCGTCGCCGTCCACATCTCCGGTGGCGAGGTCGGTGCAATTTGGATTTGGGATTTGCCATTCAATTTGCCCGGTCGCCAAATCATAAACCAGCAAATCGTTTTCGGTGCACAAAGCCATTTCGATTTTTCCATCCAAATCAAAATCGCCCACCGTTCCGGCAGCGTAAATATTTGCGGTCGTAAAAAAAGTTTGGATAAGATTTTTTGTCGTGCCATCGTAAATTTCAACCGTGCCGTCGGCCAGCACCACCACGATTTCTTGGTCGGCATCCGCATCCGGGTTTATCAAAAAAATATGGGCGATTCCCCAGGGAATAAAAGCGCGGCTGACCCATTCATTGGTCAAAGTTTGGCCGTCGTATTTTGCGACAAATAAATGCCGACTTTGATACCACGAACCACCGAAAATGACTTCCTGTTGCCCATCGCCGTCGACATCGGAACAAATCAAATTGGTACCGCCGAGGTTGTCGCCGTATTCGACCCGACTCCAAACTTGGTTGAGGTTTTGGGAAAACAAGAAATTTGTAGAAAAAAGAAAGGCAAGAAAAAATGTGCTGAGATTTTTCATGAAAAATCAAATTTTGGTTGTGGGTGAGAATTTTAGGTTTTTAAAATTTTTAAATTTTCAAAAACCTAAATACAAAATTACTCAAAATTGAAAATAAATAAAAGCCGATTCATTGAACTCGCCAAAAAGAATAATCAAAATCGTCACCGAAAAATAGAGCGACCAACGGATGTATTTTGGTTGCCGCCGAATCGCCAAACCCAAACTCGTGGCGCGTTCCATCACATTTTCAATCGTCAAAAGGACAAAAATCGAAACCACGCCCGCCCAAAAAAGGATAGCCGAATTGCCGATGTACAACATTTTTTGCCTGGCTTCGACGCTCGAAAACACATCGGAAATATGCTGGCTGAGGTTCACATGAAAATGTGAAATGATGTAAAATGCGTCGCCCACATTTTTTGCCCGAAAAAATACCCAGGCCACCGCAGCCAAAACGAAAGTGGTCAAAACAGCCAGCGCGTTCGACAATTTTGGCAATTTTTTCAGTCCAATTGCTTCGTTGATTTTGTCTCGACCTGATTTTGTAATCAAAGCAAAAATCAAATAAATACCGTGCAATCCTCCCCAAATTATGAAAGTATAATTCGCGCCGTGCCAAATTCCAGAAATTAAAAAAACAAAAAATAAGTTGAAATACAACCGCCCAGTCGAAACGCGGTTGCCGCCGAGCGGAATATAAAGGTAGTCCCGGAACCAAGTCGAAAGCGAAATATGCCACCGCGACCAAAATTCGGAGATGTTTTTTGAAAAATAGGGGCGGCGAAAATTGGTCATCAAATCAATCCCCATCATCCGAGACGCGCCGATCGCTATGTCGGAATAGCCTGAAAAATCGCAGTAAATTTGAAAAGAAAAGAAAATCGTAGCGATGACGAGCGGCAGCCCCGTGTGATTTTGCGGCTGCCCAAAAACATCATTTACATAAATCGCCAGCCGGTCGGCGATGACCACTTTTTTGAAAAAACCCCACAACATCAACTGCAAACCGGTGACTGCACCTTCATAATTGAACACAAATTTTCGGTGAAATTGGTGCAGCACATTTTGCGGTCGTTCGATTGGCCCGGCCACCAGCTGCGGCCAATACATCACGTAAAGTGCATAAATCCCAAAGTGTTTTTCCGCTTTTTGATTGCCTCGGTACACCTCAATCGTGTAACTCATCGCCTGAAAAGTGTGGAAGGACAAGCCAATCGGCAGCAAAATTTCGAGCAATGGGATTTTTGCAGGAGTCTCCAAAAAAGAAAAAAGCAAGTTGAAATTCTCGGCCAAAAAATTGAAATATTTGAAAAAAGCAAGCACCCCGATATTCGCCACCAAACTCATAATCAAATATAGCCGCCGCTTATTTTCGGGCGCATTTTCAATCCAAATCCCTGCGAAATAGTCAATTATAATGGTAAAAAACAAGATTAGGATGTAAATCGGGCGGAAATACATGTAAAAAACACAACTCGCCAACAACAAAAGAAGCCACCGAAACCTGTGCGGCAACACAAAATACAGCCCCGTGACGACTGGAAAAAAAACTAAAAAAGGCAAGGAATTAAAAAGCATGGGTGCGTTTCACTTTGTTTTTGACTGAAAAATTCGGTAGGCAAAGGTCGAAAAAACAGTGAAACTACCCATCTCAATTTCAATAAACATACTTTTCCAACATCTCAATTTCCGATTTTTGGTCAAGAATGACCGCGCCGACAATGTCGCCAACACTCAAAACACCCACGACTTGCTCTTCGTGATTGACCACCGGAAGGTGTCGAATTCGGTGTTTTATGGCCAATTCCATCATTTCGGTGAGCGTAGTTTCTGGTTTCACGGTAATCAAATTGGAAGTCATCACCTCCAAAACCTGCGTTTTTTGCGATTTTCGGCCTTGCAAAATGCCTTTCCGAGCATAGTCTCGCTCCGAAAAAATGCCCACCAATTTTTGGCCTTCCATCACCAAAACTGCCCCGATGTTGACCTCGGCCATTTTCAAAACAGCATCGAAAACTAAGGAATCTGGCGCAACACTCCACACTGATTTGTTATTTTTCGAATTTAATAATGCTTGAGCGGTATTCATTTTAATAAATTTGGTTTAAAAAATAGCGTAAATCAATTGGTTTTCAGCGGTCGCGGTCTCGCAAAAAAACGAACTTTCAAAACACTTGCAAAGTAATCATGCTGAAACTTAAAACTGCGACGAAAGTAGGGAAGGTTTCCAAATCAAAAAAACTCGACCACATTTTCCATCACTTGGCCACCAATACAATTTTCTGGGAGTGGCAACATTTCTGTCAAAATTAAATCGCCGGACGACTGCCGCAAAGTTTTTTCAAAAAACAAAACTGACACAGGTATTTGAAAATCAATGAATTGTGGTTTAGAATTTTGGTCGGCCAACTTAAAGAAGCACCTCGTGGGAACAGAAATATCTGTCAAATTTTCCATCATTTTTTTGAAAAATTGAAATTGATTTGCTTCGCCTGTCGGCCAATTTTTCCAAATATTTTCAGAAAAACGCCACGCCGCCCGCCGCAAAACCACGCGGCCAAATTCAATTTTTGGGCTAAAAAAAATGTCTTCAAAATCTGTTTTTTGCCAGTCTGCCGAGTTGCCGAGCGCATTTTGGGAAACATTTTCGACACCCAAATTCCACAACAATTGCATCGCCGCTGGACGATGTTTCAAGGCTTCCAAACCACAGTCATCGAGGATAACTTGTTGATTTTCAAAGAATAAAGCGGCGTATCCATTTTCAGAAAAAGCAACTTCCAAATCACCCAACCTGATTTTTTTTGCTGATTTTCCAGACGCCCGCCCGCCAGGAATCAAAATTTCTGCCGACAGAAAATTTTGGTAAAAATTGGCGCTGTGCCAGCCCTGCCAGGGAAAAAGTGCATGGATTTTCGAGTCGTTCGAGTGCACCCAATTTTTGAAAACCGCTAAATTTTCAGGTTCGGCGAGGTGCAACCAACGTTGGAACAATTTACCGCCGCCGGGAAAAAGTGCGTTCGCCACAGCTTGAATTTCACCGTTTTCTTCTCGAAAAAATTGAAGCATTGCGCCGATTTTTCCAGACCGCGAGGGCAATTTTTTCTTTTCAAAATGTAAGTTTTTGTTCGCTCGGTGCCATTTCAAAAACTGCTCGGCAAATTCTGGGAAGGTCAAATTTTTACTTGGTTTTTCATTTTCGAAAAAATGACGGACAGCAGCTGCCGTGGTTGTCTCAATTTCTAAATCGTTGGTTTTCAAAAACTTGTGTAAATCTGCAATGATCAATTTTACTTCATCCTCCAAAATTTTCCCGGCGTTTTCAACTATAAAATCTTCATAAAAAATTTGCTCCGGCGGAATTGGCGGCATTTCAAAATTGTATCTTTTGAAATGTTCGGCAACTAGCCGTGCGACCTCTTTTTGAGTTTCGACGGCCTGCGAAATCGGCTGAAAATTCAAAGTCCGAGCCGCTGTTTGCAAAAAACGGAGCAGGTAAATCGTTTCAGAAATTGGTGGTTCGGCTGGCAAAAATTGCAGGAAAGAAATTAACCTGCTGCACCAATTTGGCGAATGCCCTGCCTCGGGAAAAATGAATTCGAGCAACCCAGTTTCAATTAATTCGAGCAGATATTTTTCGCAGTCCGCAGCGGGTTCGTCAGTTAAATTATGGAGATGCGTTTTTGCATTTTCAAAAGAACCAACAAATTGATTTTCAATGAAATAAGCCACAATTTCGTCCTCGACGGGATTGGCTGGAAGGGTTTGCAAACTTTCAATTAGACCATCAAAAAAGAGAAATTTGTACTCGTTTTTGACCTCGGAAATGCACGAATTTAAACCAATTTTTAGTGCCCGAAAAAAAGCCGGTTGCTTCAAAAGCAAATAGTAAAACGCTTCAAGCAAGGCCACATTTGGGGTGATTTTTGAGCCAAAATTGGCTGAAAAATTGGCTTCATTTTCCCACCGAAAATTGCTGAATTCTTCAACCGATTCTGTTTTTTGAAAATTTTTATCTTCGGATAAAATTTGAAATTGGACGGTCGTCAGACGGCTGAACGGCGAAGTTTTGGTCGTTGCACGCGCCAGAAACTGCCAAACGGCGAGGGCAGTTTGCCGGTTTTTTTTGGTCAAATTTTTGGGGTCGGCGGCTCGGAAACTGGGAAGATTTGTCAACAAATCATGGCTGGAACACAGCATTGCCCGTTCAAAATTTTCACTTTTTGAGGCGTTTTGAATGGCTGAAAAATTTTCGGCCAACGACATAAACCATTGATTTTCAATTTCTTTTTCTGAAAAAATCAATTTTTTGCGAGCAATTTCCCAATCTGAAAAAGCAGTTCTGGCGAGTTCAAATTCATCTGAAATTTCGTGGCCGAGTGCGGCGGCAACTTTTTCTGGCGAGGCATTTTTTTTCTGAAAAAACTGTTTTCGAAGGTTGAAAACGGCGGTTCGAGTTTGGCCGTCTGGCAAAATTTGGAGCAGATTGCTCAATTTTACGAGGAAATTTTGGGCAGCGGATTGTTCGGTCTTTTCTAAAATTTTCAGGTTTTCGAGTTTTGAAAACCAGTCGCTACGCAGATTTTCCAGCCAATCAAAAGGCAACCCGCCGACCCGGCACAACGTCAAAGAACAAATTTCGCTCAATTTTGAAGGCATTTTGCTGAATTTTTGGGCGAAGAAAATGGTTTTTTCAGCCGCACAAAACACACCGACGATGAAATTCCTGCCTGCGTTGCTTTTATTTTTTCTGCCAAACTTTCTGGATGCCCAATCGCCTGCGACCAAAAAGTGGCAATTCGGGGCGTTTTTTGGGTTTGAAAATCAAAATTTGGACTGGCGGACGCCGGTTCGCAACCCAAAACCAGGAAGTTTTGCATACAACGATCGGCCAAAAGCGGGCGCAGCGGCAGGTTTTTTGGCGACCCGGCATTTCAATCAAACTTTGGCTTTGCGGTTTTCGCCCGGTTTTTCATACAATTGGAATCGGCTGCATTTTCCGAACGGCGAACCTGATTTTTTCGTAAAAAACTACTGTTTTGCTGACCTCGATTTTCCCGTTCATTTTGTGGTGACCAATCCGCCAGGCAAGTTTCCGTTGCGCGGTAGTTTTTTGTTTGGAGGGCGTTTTTCACAAAATTTATTTGAAAATGGGTCGGGTGGAGTGAAAATTTACGGGCAAAGATTCGCGGTTGATTTGGGAATTGGTGTGCTGGCACGGCTCAAAAAACTCAATTTTCAACCCGAAATGGTCTATTCATTTGGTTTGAACAATATTCACGACGCCGCCGAAACGCCCGAAAATTGGAACATCGGGAAAATGGTGCGCGACCGATTGGCCGTTCGAATTTTGGTTTTTTTCAATGGAAATGGCGGTTGAAACTTTGATAAAAAGTTGACCAAATGATTTCAAACCATGAATTTTAATTGAATACTTTTGTGTTCGAAAATGAAAAAACAGGAAAAAATACATTGGTTTTCGGTGCTTTCGCTCGTGCTGTTCTGCTTTTCGGCAGGGCTGCGGGTGGTGCATCACCTGTTTTTGCACCAGCACGACGACCGGGAAATTTGCCAAGATTTCCAGCACGACGAGAAAACAACCCACCTGCACGACGAGCGATATCAACCTGAAAAATGCGAGGTCTGTGCTTTTATTTTTTCGATTCCAGAATTTGTGTCCATTTCCGCGCTCGTTTTTCGGGAGTCGAAATTGGCGGATTCTCTCAAAATTGAGGCGCAAAAAACTTGCGTTCCGAGTGAAGTTGACTCCATTTATTTGCGTGGCCCACCGATGATTTGACTTTTTGGAGTTCGGAATTTATTCTGAACGTTTTAAAAATGTGCGGAATAAATTCCGCACTTCTTTTTAAAAGTCAATCAAAATTTCATGTTTTTAAATAAGTACTGGTTTACAGCCGGCCTATTTTGGGCGGCTGCGACGGGCGTTTTTGCACAGGATTGCCACCTGGTTTTGCGCGGCTCGGTTGCCGAAGCGGAGTCTGGCGAGCCGTTGGCTTATGCCAATATTTATATAAAAGAGGCTGAAAAAGGCGCGACTGCCGATGAAAATGGGCGGTTTGAAATCCTTGATTTGTGTGAAAACACAAATTACACAGTTGCGGTGAGCCACATCGAATGTGACCATGCCGTGCAATTGGTTCGGCTGACTGAAAATACAAAACTAGATTTTCAACTTTCCCACTCGGCGACTTTGAAACAAGTGATTGTTTCTGAAAAAGCCGTTGCGCCGCGTGCTGCACAGGCCGAAAGTTCGGTTTCGGGCGCGGAATTGGAAGCGGCGAAAGGGCAAAATTTGGCGGAAACGATTCGGAAATTACCGGGCGTTTCGGTTTTGAACACCGGAACGACCATCGCAAAACCCGTGATTCAAGGCTTGCATTCCAACCGAATCGCCATCGTGACGAACGGCACAACGCTCGAAGGTCAGCAGTGGGGCGCGGAACATGCACCGGAAATTGACCCGTTTTCCGCCGGGAAAATTTCGGTGGTGAAAGGTGCCGCAGGCGTTCGTTTTGGTGCCGGGGCGATGGGCGGCGCGGTCGTCATCGAAGCCGAACCGCTGCGCGAAAAAGATGGACTTGGTGGCTGGTTGTCCGTCGGAGGTTCGAAAAATGGTCGCGGTGGCGTGATTTCGGGTGCGGCAGATTGGAAATTGCCGGGTCGAAGCCTCACTTTTCGGCTGCAAGGCACGGCAAAACGGAGCGGCAATTTGAACACCCCCGATTATTTTTTGTGGAACACGGGCGTTTCGGAATTTGACTTTTCGGCGATGGCCGGATGGAAAGAAGGGAAGTGGAAACATGAAATTTCCGGGTTTCGGTTTGACCAAAAATTGGGCATTTTGAGGGCAAGTCATTTGGGCAGCACGACGGAATTGGATTCGGCCATCCGCTCGGGTTTTCCGCTGAATAATGTGGATAAATTTTCATACAAAATTAACCGGCCGTTCCAAACTGCGGAGCATAACTTATTGAAAATCAAGTCTGAACAACGGATTTCTGAAAAATGGAAATGGTCAATTCAGGATGCTTTTCAGTACAATCGCCGCCGGGAATACGATGCCTACAAACCCACCGGAGCCATCGAAAATGGCAATCCGACGCCTCAAATCACATTCAATATTTTGACAAATTCGGTGGATGCTGCGATCGAACATTTCCCGATTCGGCACTGGCAGGGTGGGGCAGGTGTGCAGGGAATTGGGCAATATAATTACGTAGGGCGGGGTGGTTTTATCCCAGATTATTTGACGCTCGGCGGCAGTGTTTGGGCGATGGAACGGTGGCGGCGATACCCGAATCCGTGGGAATTTGAGTTTGGGGCGCGGTACGATTTTCGTTGGACGCACGCGACGGACACGATTGGTTCGCTGCGGAAAATTGATGAAAAACTGCGTTTTGGAAACCCATCGGGCTCGGCGGGCGTGATTTATCATTTTTCAAAAAATTTCTCGACGACTTTGAACTCGGGTTTGGCGTGGCGACCGCCGCACGTCAATGAACTTTTTGCGCGAGGCGTGCACCACGGCGCGGGGACTTTTGAGGAAGGCAACCCGGATTTGAAACCTGAAAATGGGTGGAACTCGAACCTCAGTTTTGATTTTTCGGGTGAAAAATTTTCGGCGCAGGCGGTTTTTTACAGAAATCAGATCCAAAATTTTATCTACCTAAATCCTGATTTGAAAAATGTGGTGACGGTGCGCGGCTCGTTTCCGGGATATTCGTATCGGCAGGCGAATGTGGTTTTGAAAGGTTTTGATTGCCATTTTTCCTATTTTTTAATAAAAAAACTGGTGGTCGAGGGCAAAATTTCACTGCTTCGCGGGTCTCGTTCAGCGGTAGATTCATCGCAAATTGAGGTCAAAAAATTTCGGGATTGGCTGCCGTTGATGCCTGCCGACCGTTTTAATTATGGTTTGCGTTGGGTTTTAAAACCGGAGACAAAATCTTCTGGCGAGTCATTTTTGAAAATTTCGGCCACGACGACTCGCCGGCAAATTAGAATTCCGGCGGCTGGTTTGGTAAAATCTGCGCCGCCCGGTGCGACGATTTTGGCTTTGGATGGAGGTCATTTTTTGAAAATTGGAAATCAAAAAGTGGAGGTTGGCTTTTCAATTCAGAATTTGACGAACGTCAACTACCGTGAATACCTTAATTTTTTCCGATTGTACACTGACGAGATGGGATTCAATTTTTCTGTGCGCGGGAAATTGAGTTTCTGATATTGGAATATTTGGATATTGAGATATTTTTCCAAAAAATATAATTTTACTTTTCTTAAAAAACAATTTTTAATCTTCAATAAATTTAAAAATCATGCAAAAAAGTCGTTTTCCAAAATTGTTTATTTCGACAATTCTCAGTACAATTTGTTTGTTTTTTGGTTGCAAAGACACTGAAACTCAACCGGAAGAACTGATTACGACGGTGAAAATCACTTTTACCGAAGTCGGCGGGGCGGAAAAAACCTTTGTTTGGAAGGATTTGGACGGTGCTGGCGGCAATAATCCGGTGATTGATACCATCAAAATTGCGCCGTCGAAGGCTTATTTTACGGAAGTTGAATTGCTGAACGAATCGGTTTCGCCTGTGGAAAATATTATAGATGAAGTCAAAAATGAAAGTACGCTGCACCTGTTTTTGTACTCGCCATCGGATGACAATTTGATATTTTCGTACAACGATACGGACGCGAACGGCGGGAAATTGGGCATAAAAATGTTGGCAAGTACGTTTTCACCCGGCGGCGGAAAATCATTGAAAATTACTTTGAAACACCAGCCGAATGACAAAACGAATTTGACAAATCCGGGCGGCGACACGGATGTCGAGGCGGTTTTTCCGGTGGTGATTGAGTGAATTTATGGGTTGATGGAGGTTGATTTGGTTGATAAAGTTTATCGGCCAAATCAACCTTCCATTTTTTTGGCTTTTTCCAAAACTGTTTTTTCCAGTCCTTTTTTGAAAGCAATTATTTTTTCCAAAAATTCTGGGTTGGAAGTTGCCAAAATTTGAGTGGCGAGGATTCCCGCATTTTTCGCGGCATTCAAAGCAACGGTTGCAACCGGCACGCCCTCAGGCATCTGTAAAATGGACAAAATACTGTCCCAGCCGTCAATCGAATTGGAAGATTTTACGGGAACGCCGATTACAGGAAGCGGGGAAATCGCAGCGACCATGCCCGGCAAATGTGCTGCGCCGCCTGCTCCGGCGATGATGACTTTGACGCCCCGGCGATGGGCGTTTTCGGCAAATTCGAACATCCGCTGCGGGGTGCGATGCGCCGAAACAATCGTCATTTCAAAAGGGACGCCGTTTTCTGACAAAAAATTCGCGGCTTTTTGCATCACCGGCAAGTCAGAATCTGACCCCATTATAATTGCTACCATTTTCTAAAATCAAAATTTATCGAACGCGAGGCATCGGGCGTTTTCCGCCGGGGCGAAAACCGGGGCGACCCATCATCATCGGAACGCCTGTTCCGTTGGCTTGCGCCATCAATTTTAGTTGTTTTTCAAACTCTTTGACCTGATCGGAAATCATTTTTTCGGTGATGTTCAGTTTTTTGATTTCGTTCAGGTGGTTTTGCGCGACGTTTCTTTTGTTGCGGTTGGCGGCGATTCCGGCGAGTTGCAAAAAGGCAATTGCTTTTTCGTTGTCGGAATTGAAACCGGCTTGGATGGCTTGGTTTGTCCAATTTTCTGCGGATTCAAAATCCTTTTTTTGCATGGCGAGGGTGGATTTTGCCATAAAAAATTGGCTGCGCACCATCGAAATCAAGAATTTTGGGAAATAAGTCAGCCCGAGGCGTTTTTCTGCGCCGTCAAAATTTTGGCTTTGAATCATCATAAATGAAGACATGATGGTTCCAAACATGATGTACCCGGCAAACATGATTATCCCAATCAGTAAAAATGGGAATCCGTACCAAAATCCGTAGGCCGCCCAAAGTCCGATACCCAAAATGAAACCCGCAACGATGGCGGCAAAACGCACATAAATATTGATTGTGAACATTGAATATTATTTTTCAAAAGATAAAAATACAGTTTCGATAATCTCGCAGCAGTCCAAAATTTGGGCTTCGGTCATGACGAGCGGCGGAGCAAAACGGATGATGTTGCCGTGCGTCGGTTTTGCCAACAGGCCGTTTTCGGCAAGTTCGAGGCAGATGTTCCAAGCGGTTTTGCTGGTTTCGGAATCGTTGATGACGACGGCGTTCAGCAAACCTTTTCCGCGCACAGTTGTAACCAAATCGGGGCGTTTTGTTTTTAATTCATTCATTTTTTGACGAAAAATTTGACCCAAAAATTCCGAGTTTTCAGCCAGATTTTCATCCGCCACAACTTTCAAAGCCTCCATCGCAACGGCGCAGGCCAACGGATTTCCACCAAAAGTTGAGCCGTGTTCGCCCGGTTTGATGGTCAACATCACTTCGTGGGAGGACAAAACGCAACTCACCGGAAGCACTCCGCCGGACACGGCTTTTCCCAAAATCAAAACATCCGGTTTGATTCCGGCGTGGTCGCAGCACAACAATTTTCCAGTCCGAGCGATGCCAGTTTGAACCTCGTCGGCGATGAAAAGGACGTTTTTTTCTCGGCACATTTGAATTGCGTCGGGCAAATAATTTTCATCCGGCACAAAAACGCCCGCCTCACCCTGAATCGGTTCGACCAAAAAACCCGCAACATTTGGGTCTTCCAAAGCCTCGGAAAGCGCAGCAACATTATTATATGGTATGAAAATGAAACCGGGCAAAAACGGCCCATAATTTCTGCGGGCGTCCGGGTCGGTCGAAGCAGAAACGATGCCGAGCGTGCGGCCATGAAAATTGCCTTCGACGACGACGATTTTTGCCTTGTTTTCAGGGATGCCTTTGACTTGGTAGGCCCATTTTCGGGTCAATTTTAGGGCAGTTTCGACGGCTTCCGCGCCTGTGTTCATTGGCAAAATGCGGTCGTAGCCAAAATATTGGCACATAAATTCAGCGTACTCGCCCAGCAAATTGTTGTAAAATGCGCGGGAAGTCAATGTCAAACGGCTCGCCTGCCGCACCAATGCATTGATAATCCGGGGATGGCAGTGGCCTTGATTGACCGCGGAATAGGCCGACAAAAAATCATAGTATTTTTTGCCTTCGACATCCCAGACAAACACGCCTTTTCCGCGCTCCAAAACCACTGGAAGCGGGTGGTAATTGTGGGCATTGTACTGGTTTTCGAGTTCCATCAAGTCGGTGGAAGTGGCGGCGGCGGTGAGAAATTCCATATTTATTGATTTAGATTTGGAGGTCGAAAATTATTTCGACCAAAAGAGGGTCGAAATAAAATTAGACCACCAAATTTTGCACAAAAGTATATCAAATAACCCCA
>JANNMS010000323.1:0-29123 GCA_031398055.1 Saprospirales bacterium
ACGGATTCCTCCTGAATGACAAAAAACTAAAATTTCAGGAATTGCCGAACCCTGTCCAGCGACCGTTTTGATTTCAGGACCAATTGATTCCCAGTCATTTGGTTGTATTTTCTGACCAATTGATTTTCATATTCTTCAAAAAATTCAGGGTCGAAATTGGCCAGCGACAAGTTTTGGAGGACTTTGGAAATGGGCGTTTTTTCCAAAATCCATTTTTCGCAAACCTCGTGGCGGTACCGAATTCCGAGCAAATTGAAACCCGTCACCGCACCATTTTTCGAATCAAAATTGATGCGGATGGATTTTTTTTCATCCAAATTTTTCCAAAAAAGAGAAGCGATTTCCGGCGGATTTTGAACAGGAATCTCACCATAAACTTGATATTCGAGGTCGAAAAATTTGGCAGAATTGAACCAAAGCCGTGGCTGGTAAACCGTTTTTTCGCGGCAAATCGAGTGGGCGACGGTTTGCCCCATCATCCGGGCGGTGTACCAAATCGCTTCGATTGGCCGCCGTCCGGGCTGCGGATTTCGGATTTCGGCGCAGTCGCCGATGGCGTAAATATCTGGATTTGAGGAAGTTAGGTGTCCGTCGACCAAAATTCCTTTTTCAATTTCGAGGCCGCTATTTTTCAAAAAATCAATATTAGGCGAAACGCCGACCGTCAAACCGACGAATCCGCAGTCAATTTTTTCACCTCGATTTGTGCGGACGGCCGCCACGTTTTTTCCATTTTCGTTGGGCAAAATTTCTTTCAATTCCGTTTCCAAACGCAAATCAATGCCGTGTTCCAAAATGTGCCGATTGATCATTTCACTTTCTTCGGCGGGCAAAATGTTGTCCCAAAAACTTTTTTCGCGCACCAAAAAAGTTACCGGGATTTTTTGCGAGTGAAACATTTCAACCATTTCAATCCCAATCAAACCGCCACCGACCACGACTGCCCGCCGCAAGTTTTTCGAGAGCCGTTCCATGTTTTCCAAATCCATCAAATGATACAAACCTTGCACGCCCGCGAGGTCTTGCCCCGGCCAGCCAAACTTGTTGGATTTTGAACCGCTGGCGACAATCAATTTGTCATAAACGATTGATTGTCCATTGTTTAAATAAATTTTTTTAGAAAAAATGTCCACGTTTTCGACCCGTGCCAGCACCCGATTTATCCGATTTTTTTCCCAAAACCAGTCTTCGTAAAGTTCGGTATTTTCTTGTTTTAGATGGCCCATGAAAACGTACATCAAAGCCGTGCGCGAAAACGGGCGCAGCGTTTCCTCGGAAATCATCGTGATTTCGTGGTTAGAAAGTTTGCGGATGTGCCGCGCGGCGTTCGTTCCGGCGATGCCGTTGCCGATGATGACAATTTTCATTTTGACTAATGTAAAAATGGGTTACTTTGGTAGTGGGATAAGGCTTGGAATCGCATTTATTGATTGAGATTCCAGTCGTATTCCAAAAATTCGATGCTGGCCTGTGGACTGATTTTGACGGTCGAATACTTGTTCAGAAACGCCACAAGGTCTTGAAAATCAACTTTGTACCACTCGAAAATCTTTGAAATTTTCACCGAATTTTCTGCCAGCGAACTGTTTTTTGAGCGGACAAATTGGCGGGTGCGCTTCTCCAATTGTTGGTTCAAATTTTCGGGGCGAAAGGCCCGGTTGAAAAGTGGCGGACAAGAAACTGCTCCGCAATTCAATGCAAAATGCACCCGCGGATCGTGAAAATTGGGGCGGATAATTTCGTTTTCAATCTGATTGAGTGAGTAGGTCTGGCCGTTGATTTTGACGCGTTTCACGTCCCACGGTTTGCCGCCGTCGAGGTCGGTGATGCTTTTTATCGGGTAATTTTCGGTGATCAAAAGCAGCGTGAAAGCATTGTAGGAATTTATCCAAAACGCCAACCGCTCGTTTTTTCCCCACGTTTCGGAAGGGTTTTGGGCGGAAAAATCATCGGTGACGGCGCGGAGTTCGGCGGCGTTTTCCTTTAAATTTTTGTAGTTCACGTTGCCCGTTTTGCCCACATATTTTTGGAGGAGGGCATCGTATTTTTCATAATTGGGTTGTGCCAAAACAACTTGGGCTGCCAAAAACATAGCAAAAAATGATAGTAATTTCATCGAAAAAATGTGTTTTAGGAACGTGTAAAAAATAGGCTATTTCAATTCCGCCATCCCAAATTGGATGCCAGCTGGTGCGCACCACGAAATGACAAAATTGAAATCATCGGTCGGAGCCGCCGAAAGTTTGAAATCGTGGAGACCGTTTGTGTTGATGACGGCCAGATTAATGAACGAAGCAGCGTCCGCCAATTTTAAATTTTGGTTTTTGGAAAGGTATATCGTGACCGATCCGGTGGCAAAAGTGGTCTTGAAATCGTCTTTCAAACGGACGATGTTTTCGCCTTTTTCGTCGGTGCCGAGCTGCGCGGTGCCGCTCGTCGAGTAGCCATTTGCCTTGACAAATGTGCCCGTTTTTTTGACGGTGAAATTTGCGGTCGGCGGATTGTTGTCAATCGGCGGAACCGTGGTTTCATCTTTTTTGCAAGCGGAAAAAGCAAGCAAAAAAGTAAAAGTGGAGACTAACAGTTTGATTTTCATACTTTTAGATTTATTTTTCATAAACCACGCCGATCGAAAAATAGGGCGCGATGTAAATGTTTTTGAAAGGCGCGACCCAATTTCCACCGGTCAAAAAAGTGGCCGCCGCACCCCAATTTTTCGAGAATTTGTAAAATGCCTCGGCACTCGCCAATGTGTAAGTTGTGGCATCTCCGCGCACAAAACTGAGTGCTGGGTGCTGGCTTTTGCCGTTCGAAAATTGGGCACGGAGTTTTGCATTTACCCAAAGTTTTTTGACGGGCGACCAGCCGCCCTCGATTCCAAATTGGTACAGATCTCGGAAGGCGAGGCCATCGTATTTCGTCCGAAAATTGTAGGCGCCGAACCCAGAAATGTATTTTTTTCCAAAAGATTTGGAGGCGGCCAGGGTCGTCCAAACATTGAATTCGCCGTCGCCGGTCGGCAAATTGATGCGTTCGGCGGGGTTGTTTTTGTTTTGGGCAAAGGCATTTTTTCGACCTGTCGGGATTTCCGGTGCGATGGAAATGGTCACTGGATAGTCTTTTTTTTGAAACAAACGGTATTTCAATTCGAGTTTCAAATCGCCGGGGCCAAAAACCGCCTCCGTAGTTTCGTACGCATTTCGGCGCAAAATGGGGGCGTGGACGATTGCGGTCAGGCGGTCAGTCAGGCCATATTCGCCATAAAAATTGAGGGTAGATTGCTGAAAAACAGTGGTTTTTACCTCGTCGCCGAGCGGGTTGTAATATTTTTCAGCAGACAAATGGGAGAAATCGAGTTTGCCGAAAAAGCCGTTTTTCTTGCGCGTCCAGCCACTTTGGGCATTTGAAAAAACAGGAAGAACAATTGCCAAAAGGCAAATGAATAGTATTCGTAACATGAGATTTTGAGATTTTTAAAATTAAAAATTAGAAAATAACAAGAATTAGGAATGCAGGTTTGGGCATTCCTAATTCTTAATTCGCAATTCTTAATTCAATTTGGCGTATCCAAACGGCACATTTGCCGAGCCGCACCACAAAATGAGGTGGGTAAATTTGGCCGCCGCCGTCGGGTCCATTTTGAAATATTGCTCGCCATTTTTGGAAACCGTGCCGATGAGCCGCAAATCTGGGTTGCCCGCGCCGGGGTCGGCCTTGAAAGTTTCGCTCGTGCTGAGGTAAACCGTCACCGTTCCGGTGGCGAGGTTGGTGGTAAAATCGGTGCCGAGTTTGATGAACTGGACGCTTTTTGTGTCCGTTCCGATTTGGATGGTGCCTTTCGAGCCCGTGCCATTTTGCTCGGTGACGCTGCCGGTTTTGGCCACCGTGAAAGTGCCCTGCGGCTTGCTGCTGTCGATGATCACCTCCGTGTCTTTGGCGCAGGCGGTGAAAAAAGTAGCGGCGCAAAGTGCGAGGAGTGCGAATAAAATGGATTTGAGTTTCATTGTTAAAAACAATTTTTGAGTTAAAAATGATTGATAATGCTTCAAAAACCGGCGTTGGCTGCTGCCTTTCAACTGGTTTTGAGACAAAAATGAAACCCAAGTATCACGAAAGTATCACGGCAAAAAATAAACCGGCAGCGTAAACCGGAAGGTCGTCACCTCGTTTTTGACCTCTGCCCAGACCTGTTCGCCGTGCAGGTCCATGATTTTTTTGACGATCGCGAGACCCAGGCCCGTGCTGTCCGTGCGGCGGTTTTTGGACTTAAAATATCGGTCAAAAACGGTGGAAAGGTGCTCCTCGGCAATCGGTTCGCCGCTGTTGCAAACTTTGAAATGCAGTTTTTCGCCATCCTGAAAAATGGTAAACATCACAAACCCGCCCTCGCCCGCAAACCGCAGCGCGTTGTCCATCAGGTTCTGCAAAACGCGGTCAATCCATTGAATATCAGCGAGAACGAAAGGTAAATTTTCCGAAATTTCAGTCATCAACTGGACGTGTTTGGCCTCGGCGGTCAGTTGGTATTTTTGCATGGTGTCCTGCGCGAGTTCGACGATGCTGAACGGTTGGCGGGCCAGTTCGATTTGGCCGGATTCCAACTTCGACAGTTCAAAAAGGTCGGAAACCAGTCGGTTCAGCCGTTTGGATTCGGACAGCGCAACGTTCAAAAAACGCATTTCTTCCTTCTCCGAAATCTGGTTTTTTTTGGTCAAAACGGTTTCCAAATATCCCAAAATCGAGGACATCGGCGTGCGCAGGTCGTGCGACAAATTGGCGATCATTTCCTTTCGGAAAATGTCGAGCGTCGTCAATTTTTCGAGGCTGGTTTTGAGTTGCTCGCCGATTTTTTGGTTCTCGTCGTTCGCTGCGGCGAGTGCTTCCATGTCCAATCTTTCTTTTTTCAAAATGGGCTGCAAAACCCGTATCAAAACGACCAGCAAAACCGCAAAAACCAGCAAACTGACCGCCAGGTTTTTTAAAATATTGCCCCGTGCGGCCTGCAAAAATTCGTCAAATTTTTGGTCGGCCTGCACCACCGCAACCACTTCGCCGCGCCGGTTTTTGACCGATGCAAAAGCCGAAAGCCACATCCCAAATTCATCTTCGTACCTCGGGATCATCGCGCCGGCCGTGTGTTTTTCGATCAACTCGGCAGGCGCGGAATGGTAAACGTGGCGAAAATACGGCATCTGCGAGGAGGTCACGCCAAACACGCAAGTCTTTGAAAGAGAGTCGAATACGATCGTGTAAATGGGCGTTTTCAACATGTTCGCCTCGAAATTCCGGTGCAGCAGGCCGTTGATTTTCCGGTAGTTCGAGTCCTGTTCTGTGGCCGTGATGTCGTCCATTTTTGGGTTTTCGGCCATCATTTTTTGGTGGGCATCGCCGTCGATTTGCAGGGCGAGGGTGTTCGCGATGCCGCCGAGCCGCATCAAACTGGCGTTTTCGGCTTCTTTCAAAGAATTGAAATAACTCCAAATTATAAAATAGGAAACCAGTAAAATGAAGGCTGCGACGACGGTCATCATCACCCGGCGGAGCCTCGATTTTGAAGAAAAAATGTCGGTCATAAATCCTCGTTAAATTTATACCCGATGCCCCAAGCCGTCAAAATATACCTCGGTTTGGTCAAATCTGCTTCGATTTTTGCCCGCAACCGGTTGATATTTGAGTTGACAGTGTGTTCGAGGCCCGCGAATTGTTCGCCCCAAACTTCGTCCAAAATATCTTGCCGGGTGAAATTCCGACCCGGATTTTGCATAAACAATTGGAGCAGTTCAAATTCTTTGACCGTCAATTCGATTGCATGGCCACCTTTTCTGACCGTTTTGTTTTCCAAATCCATGACTAATTCGCCGCGTTCGATGCGGAGGAGTTTTTTTTCCAAATTTTTGATTTCGCGCTGCGTCCGCCGCAAAATCGTGCGAACCCGCGCAGTCAATTCCCCGGGCGAAAACGGTTTGGTCAAATAATCGTCTGCACCCATTTCCAGCCCTGCGATTTTGTCGTGCTCCTCCGATTTGGCAGTCAACATCAAAATCGGCAAAAGCATTTTTCGCTGGCGAAGTTGCCGACAGATTTCCATGCCGCCCGCACCGGGCAGCATCAAATCGAGCACCAAAAAATCATATTTTCCAGAAAGTGCCTCGTCCAAACCTTGCCAACCGTGGTGCCGCACCGTGATTTCGGCAGGCAGATCGCGGAGGTGGACGGCGATGAGTTCGGCAATGTTCGGGTCGTCTTCGACAATCAGGATGTGCATTTTTTTGAACGATGAATGATGAAATTTTGCACCACTAATTTATCGGGCAAATATCACGGGAGTATCACGGATTTTCAGGGCTGGAATTTTATTCAAAATTTCCAAGAATAACCCGCCCGCACGACCTGCGTTTCGTAAAAATCCGTGCTGTTCAAAATAAAAGTGCTGCCCCGGATTTCCTTTTTAATCTGCATCGTGTTCAGCAGGTCGGTGGCGTTCAGAAAAATTTCGCCTTTCCCTTTTTGAATGGTTTTTTTGAGGCCAAAATCGAGGGAAAAACGGCTGCCGATTTTGCCTTGCGGAATCACATCTGGCGCGAGATAAACCGCTGAAACTTGGTTTTCGAAACCGCGCGGCAGCCGAAAATTGGCGTTCAATTTTATATTTCCCGACGCAAGTTGTTGTTTTTCAGCGAAATAAGTCGTGGGCGTGGGGTACAAGTTGGTGACTGAAAACGCTTCCAAAATATTTTGGTAAACATTTGCGCTGGCCGAAAACGAAAACCATTTCGCCGGATTTTGTTGAAAAACGAGTTCCAAACCCGTCGCCGAACTCGCCCCCACATTTTGAAAAACGTGGTACAAAAGCACGCTGCCCGGAACTGCCGTGGCAATCCGGGTAATCGTGCTGGCGATGATTTTGTGGTAAAATGCGGCGTAAAAACTGCCCTGCGGCAGCACATTTTTGTAGCCCAATTCGACGGTGTTCGTGAATTGCGGTTTCAAAGTTGGGTTGCCCACTTTGATCAATTCCGGCTCGTCGTATTTTGGAAAAATACGGATGTCCACCTCGTTTGGGCGGTCGACACGGCGGTTGAAAAAGAGCGAAATTTTATTTAAATCATTGATTTTGAACGCAAAACGAAGGTTCGGAAATGGTTGGGTGTACGAATAGCCATCGCTTTTGTAGGTGTTGTGATTTGGGTTGACCTCGTAATTTACCTCCACAAATTCGAGGCGGATGCCGCCCTCGATTTCCCATTTTTGGGTCTCAAAAACGTAGTTTCCGTAAATCGCCGGAATCGTTTCGTAATAATTTGCCCAGCCGCCCGCGTTCGTGTCGATCGGTGAATTTTGCCCCGCGAAAAATTGCATATTTACCGGAATCGAACGCCGCCGAAATTTCGCGCCCGCCTCGACGCGGCCTTGTTTCAGCGGTTTTGTGTAGTCAAAATTGAGGTCAGAAACGTGCTCGTCGGACAGCAATTTGAAAGCATCCGTGCCAGTGAATGTGGGCAAAATATTGGTGAAAAAGTATTGTTCGTCCTCCCGGTGGAAGTAATAATTGGCGTTCAGGTTGAAAAAATGCCCCGGCTGTTTGAATTTATGGACAAAAGCCGCCGTCGCCGAAGCCGTGTATTTTACCTCGTCCTCGATGAATTGCCAGAGCCGATAGCGGTTCGAAAAATCCTCGTTGAAATAGGGATTGTCGCCTCGGTCGTCAATTTTTTCGCGGTTAAAAAGTCCCGAAATCGAGAGCGTGTTTTTGGTGTTGAAGTTGAAATCGACGCCAGTTTTTGCGGTTTCGTAATCGGTCGTGCGGTTGCGTTTTACCTGTTGAAAAATGGTCTGGCCGGAGTCGTATTTGCGTTCCGAAAACTCGTTTTTGTTCAAAGTTTTTGTGTACAACCAGTCGCCCTGAAAAAACCAATTGACCTTGTTTTTTCTGTAATTGATTGAAAGCGAGGGGTTTAACTTCGGCGTGTTTCGAAATTGAGGGTGGATGGTCGGCAGGTTTTCCCGTTTTTCCCACAGCGCACCGAGGCCAGTGGCCATGCCCAATTTTCCGTTGAAACCTTCCTGTTCGTTCTTTTTAAAAATGATATTGATGATGCCCGCGTTGCCGTTCGCATCGTATTTCGAGGACGGGTTGTTGATGATTTCGATGCGTTCGATGGCCGATGCCGGGATGTTGTCCAGTCCTTTTTGGCTGCCAAAACCGGTCAGCGCGGTCTGCTTTCCGTCAATCAAAACGGCCACTTTTTCGCTGCCGCGCAACTGGATTTTGCCATCTTCCGACACCGTGACGCTCGGCAAATTGCCCATCGCCTGCAAAACCGAACCGCCGCCCTGACTGATATTTTGCGCGACGGCGTAGGTTTTTTTGTCCATTTTTCCAGAAACTGCATCTTGTTTTGTCGAAACGACCACCTCGTCTAGAGCCTGTTCGTTTTCTGAAATCAGGATATTTCCCAAATCCAAAAACTGGCTCAACTGCCCAATCAAAACCTGTTGCCGATGGTTTTTGTAGCCGAGAAAAGAGGTTTCTAAAACATAATTGCCCGGTTTCAGCGCGGAAAAAGTAAAGATCCCAGCGTCGTTCGTGATGGTTCCGGCGGCAAAAACACTGTCTTTTTCAGTTTTCAGCACGACACTGACGTAAGAAATTGGGGTTTTGCTTTGGCTTCCCAAAATCTGTCCCGATAAAGTAACGCCTTTGTTTTGTGAAAAAATGGGCGTTTGGAGGATGAAAAAAAGGAGGGTGGCCGTGATTTTTTGCATTTTGAAAAAGGGAAAATTGCTGAGAAATAGCAAAGGTAGTTTTCGCAAAATTCAAATTTTTTAAAACAAAAACTTTCAAAAAAAAATCAAAATCTAAACAAAAGTGGTTGATTTTCAGCAACAAAAATTACTTTTGCCCGCCGAACTTGGTTGATTGGTTATTGGGAAATTGGTTATCGGGACGCACCCTTTCCAATAACCAATTTCCCAATAACCAATAACTAATCAACCAATTAACTATGCTAAAACGCCTCCACATCCGAAATTACGCTTTGATTGACGAGTTGGAAATCCTGTTTTCCGACCGTTTGACCATCATCACCGGCGAAACCGGGGCTGGCAAATCCATTTTGGTCGGTGCCCTCGGTTTGGTGATGGGCGAGCGGGCGGAGTCCAAAATTTTTTACAAACCGGATGAAAAAATCGTGGTCGAGGCACTTTTTGAGGTGGCGGCGTACGATTTGCGCGAATTTTTTGACGAAAATGAACTCGATTACGATGCCGAGGTGATTATCCGCCGCGAAATCAGTGCCGCCGGGAAAAGTCGCGCGTTCGTCAACGACACCCCAGTCAATAATAATGTCTTGAAAAGATTGACCGACGTGCTTGTTGATTTGCACCAACAATTCGATACTTTGGACATCCACAACGTGAATTTTCAACTTCGGATGGTGGACGCGCTGGCAGATAACCAATTGATTGTCAAAGATTACCAACGGAATTACCGCCAATTTGCCGCCGATAAAAAACGCCTCGCCGACCTGAAAAACCGCGCCGAAACGGGCGGAAAAGAGATGGATTTCCTGCGTTTTCAATTTGACGAACTCGACGCGGCGAACCTCGTGCCCGGCGAGCAGGAAGTTTTGGAAAATGATTTGAACCGATTGAATAACGCCGAGGACATCAAACGCGCCGCTGGGACGGTTTACAATCAACTTTCGGAGGCCGAGCAAAACGTGGTCGGACAGGTACAAATACTTGCCCGTTCGCTGTCAGCGGCACGTCGTTTTTCATCTGAAATGGGAAAATTGGGCGAGCGGCTGGATGCCGTAGTCATTGATTTACAGGATGTTGCGAAAGATTGCGAACGCCTCGCCGACCTCACCGAACACGACCCGGCGCGGATCGCAGAGGCTTCCGAACGGCTCAATGTTTTGAATAAATTGCAGAAAAAACACGCCAAAACTTCGGTCGCCGAACTGCTCGAATTGCAGGAAAATTTGCAAAAACAACTCGGCGGTTTTACCGATCTCGGCGACGAAATTGCGGAATTGGAAGTTTCTATTTCAAAACAAGAAAAGGAATTGCGGGTCGTGGCAAACACACTTTCCGAACGCCGGCGCGCAGTGCCGACCAATTTTGAAAAGAAAGTCCAAGCCATGTTGACCCAACTTTCGATGCCGCACGCCCGGCTGAAAGTGGACATCCGACCGCTCGAAAACCTCTCGCCGACGGGGCTGGACGACGTGGAATTTTTGTTTGCAACGAACGTCGGCTCGCGGTTTTTGCCGATAAAAGATGTGGCGTCCGGCGGTGAACTTTCGCGGTTGACACTTTGCACAAAAAGCCTCGTGGCCGATGCGATTCCGCTGCCGACTTTGATTTTTGATGAAATTGACGCGGGGATTTCGGGCGATGTTTCCCTGAAAATGGGTCTTATTTTGAAAGAATTGGCCGCCCGGCACCAAGTCGTGAGCATCACGCACACGCCACAAATCGCGGCGCGCGCCGACAGCCATTATTTTGTTTACAAAAATGTGGTGGAAAATCGGACGGTCACGCACGTCCGATTGTTGGATGCCGAGGAGCGGGTGGTTTCGATTGCGGCGATGCTTTCCGGGAATCCGCCGAGCGATTCGGCGGTGGCGACGGCGAAAGAGTTGATAGAAAATAGAGGTTAGATTTTAGAGGTTAGTTTGACCCGAAAAACCTATTTTTGTGAAAAATTTTACTAAAATGACTGCTGCTGCTCAAAAATTGGTGCTCACCGTCCCGACTTCCAAAATGGAAATCTTCATGGAAATTTTGCGAAAAGTGGATTTTGTAAAAGTGGAATCGCTCGAAGAAATCATTCGGCGATACATCCGCACCGCCCCAAAAAAGCCGAAATTGTCTTACGATGAAATTGCGGACATCCTGATGGAAATACGTTACCAACCTGCTCCGAAGGCATGAAAGTGGTTTTTGACAACAATATCTGGCTCAGTTATGCCATCGGAAATCAGTTGGACGACATCCCCCAAATTCTTTTGCGACGCGATGTGGAGATGTTTGTTTGTCCTGAACTTTTGGAAGAATTTGAACGCACGCGGCACTACCCAAAATTGCAAAAATATCTAAAACCTGCCCGTGTCAAAGACACCATCGAATTGATAAATGCCAAAGCCATCGTCGCAACCATCACCCACCGGACAGCAAATTTTGAAGACCCCAAAGACATTTATTTGTTGGATTTATCCCAAACTGTCGGAGCAGATTTTTTGGTGACAGGCGATAAACTTTTGTTGAAATTGGGTTTTCATGGTCAAACTAAAATTATTTCCTATCGACAATTTTGCGAAATACTTGGTTTGAAGTAAAAAAAGTGGCCAAGCAAAACCTGCTGACCACTTTTTTTTATTTCAATTCAAAATTGATTTGGAAATCAATTTTTGAGAAGTTTTCCGTAAAAAACACCCGCCGCCGTCCTGATTTTTACAAAATAAACCCCCGGCGAAAATTTTTCAACATCCAAATTTGCCCGGTTTTCCGAAAAATTTTGCTGCAAAACCACTCGTCCGGCGGCATCAAAAACTTCCACCGATTCCAATTTTTCATTTTCAGAAATGACCTGCAAAACGTCGCTCGCTGGGTTTGGCGAGAGCGTAATTTTTTGATTGTCAATCGGTTCGATGGCATCGGTGAAAACCGGGTCGAGGTTCGTACCGGAGTTCAAAACATCTTCGGTATCAATATTTTGGACAAAAGCGAGGACGAAAATTTCGCTCGCAATCCAAGTTGCGGGGATGGTAAAATTAAAATTGAAACTCACTTTTCCACCCGCCGCCGCCGGTGTAAAAACATCGCCCGTCGAAGCCGTCAAAATATCGCGCATCACATCTTGGTGAAGCGTTTCGCCATTCGGCGCGGCATAATTGACTGCTTTTTCAACGGCCATAACGAACAGCCGAAGGTTGCCGCCGGGAATTTGGGCGAGCGAAAACGCATCAATTTGGGCATTTCGTTGGTCGCCCGTGCCGGTCAAAACTACTTTCAAATACAGCGGACTTGTTTTGTTTTGGTACGTTTGAATTTTTGCTGTGGTGATCAACGCTCCAGAAGCCACGTTTTTTATGCCGTTCAAAAAAATGGTCGGCGTGCCGTCCACGCCGTAAAAAGTTTTCCGGGCATCGTTTTCCGTCGGGTTGGCTTGGTAAAAAACGCAATTGGAATACGGGATCGGCGGGTGGATGGAAACGTGGTGGACATCGTTCGGAAATTGGGCAATCGCGGTGTAAAATGCCGGGTTGCGACTGGCACAAACCGAGCAACGAGAATTGGTAAAATGCTCGATGAGCAGGTACTTTTTGGCCAAAGTTTGGCCAGTAGTTTCGCCCAAAATGGCGGCGAAAAGCAAGGAAAGAAGCAGTTTTTGCATGAATTTTAGATTTTGATTGTGGTCTCGCCTCAGGCGAGATGACGTTGAAACTTGGAATTTCAATGTCTTTTTTGAAAAATTTTCTGTAAAACTAAGGCGAGGTTGGTTTGGTTTGGAAAAAATTTATCGAAAATTGCCAGTTCTTGTCTTGGCCAAGACTTTAAAGTTGCGCCGTCCAAAGTTCCAAATCCAATGTCCAACGTCCAGAAAAAAAACACAGATTTGATTCGCGCCGAGGCCAACCGTCTCGGTTTTGAATTTGTCGGTTTTGCAAAAGCAGAAAAAATGGATGCCGAAGCGCGACGGCTGGAAAATTGGCTAAACCAAAATTTGCACGGCAAAATGAATTACATGGCCAATCATTTTGACCTGCGGGTTGACCCGACGAAATTGGTGCCGGGTGCAAAAACCGTGATTTGCCTCACTTTTAATTATTTCACGGAAAAAAAACAGGACGACCCGGACGCCCCAAAATTGGCAAAATATGCCTTCGGAAAAGACTATCATTTTGTTGTGAAAAACAGGTTGAAAACCTTGCTCGAATTTATCCGAACGACAATCGGCGAGGTCGACGGACGTTGTTTTGTGGACTCCGCGCCGGTGCTCGAACGCGACTGGGCACAGCGCGCGGGATTGGGCTGGAACGGGCGCAACACCTTGACAATCAACCCAAAACGTGGCTCGTTTTTTTTTCTTGCGGAGATAATTTGCGACCTGCCGCTGATTTACGACGACCCGATCCGAGACCACTGCGGCACGTGCACACGGTGCATCGATGCCTGCCCGACCGAAGCGATTTCGCCGTCGGGTTATCTGTTGGATGCCTCGAAATGTATCTCGTATTTGACCATCGAACTGCGCGACGAAATCCCAAAAACCTTTCAAAACCAGATGGAAAACTGGATGTTCGGTTGCGACATTTGCCAAGACGTTTGCCCGTGGAACCGATTTTCAAAACCGCACGACGAACCTGATTTTGAACCGCAACCAGAACTTTTGGAAATGAAAAAACAGGATTGGCTCGAAATCACGGAGGAAGTTTTTGGACGTATTTTTCAAAAATCGGCGGTGAAAAGGGTGAAATTCGAGGGGCTGCGGCGGAACGTTCAGTTTTTAAAAAGGAATTGAAAAAATGCCAAGCAATTTTGAAATCGTCTGGCATTTTTGTTGGATTTCAATTTTGAAAATTTTGAAATCATTTTTTCACCGAAGCCTGTCGGACGACCGCACCAAATTTTCATCCCGCGAAATTGCTTTCACGGCCATCCAACTAAAAATCCCCGCCAAAATGGGCATCAAAAAACCCAAATTGTACGAAATCGGCGAACCGGGCGGCACGGATTTTTGCAAATTGTAAAACACAAAACCCGACAGTACCAGCAGCAAAATGGAAATCACCGAGCCGAAACCCGCCAATTTTCCCTGCAAAACGCGATTTTTAAATAAAAAAATGGAAACCAGCGCGAGCAAAATCCCCAATCCGGTCAAGCCGAGCAAACCGATGTTGTCAAATGGATTGAGCACGCCGTCGGCAAAAGCGGTCGTGGATAAAGTTGCCGGACTGTTGGCCGGAGCGGTGGCGTAGGGCAACAAAAATTGCGAGCCAAAAGCACTGGCCGCCAAAAAAAGGTAGATGGATTGGATGCGCTGAACCATATTTTTTTGAAAATTTTGATTTGAAAATTGTGGGGTAAAAGTAGGATTTGATTTCAGAAAGTTGTGTTTTCGCTCGCCAAAAACGGCTGATACATCATCAAAGCATGATTTTCGGTCACTGGTTCTTCCCGCAAAAATTGGCCGGTCGCGGCATCAAAAACGCGCCGCGAAATCCGATTGTGCCGCGAATAGCCGCCCCACGGTTCATGTTGGATAAAGTGTTCATTTTCAATAACTTCATATCGAAAAGCGGGTGGTTTTTCAGATAAAAATGCACCGTGCAAATGGGTTTCTGAAAGCCAAATTTCGAGTTGAAAATTTTGGTCAGTGTCGTTCCGAATTTGCAAATCGATATAATTGTAGGCCAAAGTCGCGCCCGAACCGAATGGCAAAGTCCGCTGCTCGTCCGGGAATACATCGAAACTGTGCCGCCACCGTTCGACGACGGTCAACGGCGTGTGCAAAACCATCCAATAAATCAGGTTTCCGAGTTGGCAAAGGCCGCCACCGATGCCGTTTTTGATTTGCCCGCGTTCCAAAACGAGGCCGGGGAGATAACCTTTTAGAGCAGTTGGCCGCCCGACGAGTCGCCAAATTGAAAAGGTCTCGCCGGGCCGAATGACCGTCCGGTTGATTTTTTCGGCGGCCAAACGGAGGTTCATGATTTTGTTTTTTTGAAAAATCATATCCACCGCTTTCAATTTTCGAAGGAGGATGGATTGGTGTTCAAAAATTTTGTGGGGGAGATGGATTTTTGGGTCAGGTTGGGCAAATTTTTGGCTGCCGGAAATCCATTTTAGCCATCTTTTGAAAATGTAAAATTGCCTGCCGAGTTTTCGGCGAATCGGGTGGGGGAGGACGGTGGCGAGTTTTTGGATGGACATTTTTAATTTAAAAAAACGAAAAAACCCGCTGTAAATCATTGATTTACAACGGGTTTTGGAGGTTGTGACCCCGACAGGATTCGAACCTGTGACCTACTGCTTAGCCTACCAACTACCATTTTCATGGCTCCCACAACAAAAAAAATGCGAGATTTGTGGTCTGGACTGTCTCTTCACCGTGTTCAAAAAAATGAATTTAGGTGTCTGGCGTACAGTCTCTGCATTCAAAAAAACAATTCTGAACTCACGATTGCCATGGTTTCAACGAAAATTTGCATTGATTGCAAACAAGAAAAACCGATTGTAGAATTTTACAAACAGAATGACCACCAATTTGGGGTTATGTCATATTGTAAAAATTGCTTTAATTTTCGCTGTGTCCAAAGATGGAAAAATCGAAAAATAAAAGCACTCGAATACAAAGGTTTTGCCTGCGAACGATGTGGTTTGCATTTGAAAGATGCACATTTTGCTGTTTTTGAATTTCATCATTTGAACCCAAAACAAAAAGAATTTGACTGGTCAAAACTCCGTTTGAAATCTTGGAAAAAAATAACTGATGAACTCGACAAATGCATCCTCGTTTGTGCAAACTGCCACCGAATCATTCACGCTGAATCCGAAGGGTTTCCTGATCAGCCAAAATCCCAATAAAAGTTTCCTAAATATTGGCTCCTAAGAAAACTTGAAGGCAGTTGCTCTATCCACTGAGCTACGGGGCCAACTTTTTGGCGGGTCAAAGTTAGAATGATTCGCCGGGTGTTCTATCAATTTTTCGGGGCAAAAAGTTCAAATTTCGTTTTCATTCAAATTTGCCGTTGTTTTGGACTTCATTTTTTACCAAAAAGAAACTGAAATGAGCGAACAAACAAACATCAGTCCGACCATCGAAGAGTCGTGGAAAAACGCCCTGGCAGATGAATTTCAAAAACCATATTTCGCAGCCCTCAAAACTTTTTTGCTGCAAGAAAAAGCGGAGGGAAAAAAGATTTACCCACCTGGGCCATTGATTTTCAATGCTTTCAACAAAACGCCTTTTGATAAAGTGCGCGTCGTTGTCATCGGCCAAGATCCGTACATCAACTCCGGTGAGGCGATGGGTTTGTGTTTTTCAGTCCCCAAAAACATCAAAAGGCCGCCGTCGCTGCTCAATATTTACAAAGAAATCAACCGCGATCTTGGACTGCCGATTGCCGATCACGGCGATTTGACAAGGTGGACAGAGCAGGGCGTTTTATTGTTAAATGCCTCGTTGACCGTGCGGGCGGGCGTTTCCAATTCGCACAAAGACATCGGCTGGCAAAAATTTACGGATGCCGCGATCCACAAAATTTCTACCGAAAAAACAGGCGTTGTTTTTTTGTTGTGGGGAAATTTTGCCCGTGGGAAAAAAACGTTGGTTGACCCCACGAAACACCTCGTTTTGGAATCCGCCCACCCCTCGCCGCTTGCCGGGAATGCTTTTCAGGGTTGTGGGCATTTTTCAAAAGCGAACGATTTTTTGGAAAAACAGGGGTTGTCGAAAATTGACTGGCGAGTGGACGCTTAATTTTTTGCCCAAAAAACAAAAAACCATCCCGTGTTACAGAGATGGTTTTTGTAGCCGGTACGGGAATCGAACCCGTGTTTCATCCGTGAAAGGGACGCGTCCTAACCCCTAGACGAACTGGCCAAGTGCCAAAAGCGGCGGCAAAGATAGATTTTCAATTTCCGGTTTTCCTAACTTGCTCCAAAAAAATTTTTCCACAAATTTCAACTCCAAAAAAACACCCGTCGGCGGATGGGTTTTTTACTTTTGCGGCATCCCGCAGGACGGGGTGAAACTTCATTTTAAATTTTTTGAAATTAAAATCATGGCAAAGAAAAGAATCGCAATCAACGGTTTCGGGCGCATCGGCCGCCTGACGTTCCGTAATTTGGTCAAAAATAAAAATGTTGAGGTCGTCGCCATCAACGATTTGACCGACAACGCGACCCTCGCGCACCTTTTGAAATACGACACGATGCACGGCAAATTTGACGGCACCGTCGAGGCAACCGACACGCATTTGATCGTGAACGGTGAAAAAATCCTTGCTACATCTATCCGCAATCCGGCGGAAGCAGGTTGGGGAAAACTGGAAATTGACGTTGTTTTGGAATGCACCGGCATTTTTCTCGATCGCGAAAAAGCAAGTTTGCATCTCCAAGCGGGCGCAAAACGCGTCGTTTTGTCCGCTCCGCCAAAAGGCGACGACATCCCGACCATCGTGATCGGTGCGAACCACGAAACTATCAAAGACACCGACCTGATTTTGTCCAACGCGAGTTGCACGACGAACTGCCTCGTGCCACAGGTATTGGTTTTGGACAAAGCATTTGGCATCGAATCGTTCTTTTTGAATACAATCCATGCCTACACCGCCGACCAAAATTTGCAGGACGCCCCACACAAAGACCTTCGCCGCGCCCGGGCTGCGGCGATGAACATGGTTCCGACGAGCACCGGGGCATCTATCGCTGCGGCTTTGGTGGCGCCCCATTTGAAAGGCAAAATCGCTGCATTTTCGGTTCGTGTGCCGGTGGCGACGGGTTCGATGACCGACATGGTCGTGACTTTGAAACGTGCCGTCACCGTTGAAGAAATCAACGCAGCCTTCAAAACGGCCTCTGAAACCAATCTGAAAGGCATCGTCGAATACAATGTTGACCCGATTGTGTCGAGCGACATCGTCCGCAACCAACACTCTTGCATTTTTGATTCGCCGTTGACACAGGTCAATGGAAATAGTTGCCGCATCGTCAGTTGGTACGACAACGAGGCGGGCTACTCGGCTCGGTTGGCGCAACTTTGTGCGATGATTTGATTTTTTAGAAGTTGAAAATTGAAATATTTGATTTGAAATTTGAAAAGTCGTGGCGGCAAACCAACCTTTTCAAATTTCAAATTGGATATTTCAAATTTCAAATAATTTAAAAATGATTGAACTCCGCGAAATCCGACCCACCGATTTTGAACCCATTTCCAAACTTTCAGCAGAGTTGGGCTACCAAATTGAACCAGAAATTTTGCGAAAGCAAATCATTTTGATTTCAGAAAATCCAAACCACACGGCTTTCGTGGCTTTGGAAACCAGCCCGGATGACCCGGTCGGACGGGATGAAAAACTGGTCGGCTACATGCATGCTTTTCAAACGTTTCGATTGACTTCCGAGCCTTTTGTTGAAATCGGCGGATTGGTCGTCAGCCAAAACCATCGGCGAAAAGGCATCGGAAAAATGCTGGTTGAAAAGGTGGAAAATTGGGCAACTGCCTCGCCTCAGGCGAGGGGAAAAATCAAGGTTCGCTGCCAGGCAAAAAGATTGGAAGCGCACCAATTTTATCTTTCTTTAAATTTTTTGGAAAAGAAAGAGCAAAAGGTTTTTGAAAAAAAGGGATGGTGAAAATGGCCGAAATTGCCAAAATCTGGGGCAATTTCAGAATTCATCATTCATCATTTATAATTCATCATTCCTCTAAAATTATGGAAAACATCAACTTCGCAGGTAAAAAAGCCCTCGTCCGCGTGGATTTCAACGTCCCGCTTGACAAGGAAAACAACATCACCGACGACACCCGCATTCGCGAGGCACTGCCGACCATCGAGCACATTTTGTGGCAAGGCGGCTCGGTCATTTTGATGTCGCACCTCGGCCGGCCGTTGAAAAAACTGCTGCCCGATGGTTCGCTCGATGTCGAAAAACACACGTTGCGCCACCTCGTTGTTTACCTCGAAGATGCGCTCGGCTGCACCGTCCAATTTGCCGATGATTGCATCGGTGAATCCGCAAAAACGATGGCCGCCGCGCTCGAACCGGGCGATGTTTTGCTTTTGGAAAACACCCGTTTTTACAAAGAAGAAGAAAAAGGCGACGCCGATTTTGCCAAAAAACTGGCCGACCTCGGAGATGTTTTTGTCAACGACGCGTTCGGCACGGCGCACCGGGCGCACGCCAGCACGACGGTCGTGGCCAATTATTTTTCAAAAGAAAACAAGTGTTTTGGCCTGTTGATGGAGCGCGAAATCGCGAACGCCAACAAGGTTTTGCACGAATCCGTCTCGCCTCAGGCGAGACCGGTCACTGCCATCACCGGCGGCGCGAAAGTGAGCGACAAAATCATGTTGCTCGAAAAATTCCTCGATTTTGTGGACAACATCATCATCGGCGGCGGCATGGCCTACACGTTTTTCAAAGCCATGGGCGGCAGCGTCGGCACTTCACTTTTGGAAGAAGACCGTTTGGAAAATGCCAAGTCGTTTTTGGCAAAAGCAAAAGCGGCGGGCGTGAATGTTTATTTGCCAAAAGATTCACTGTGCGCCGACAAATTTTCGAACGACGCGAACAAACAAAACTGTCCGAGCGACAAAATCCCGGACGGTTGGATGGGTTTAGATATTGGTTTACAGGCAATTACAGAATTTCAAAAAGTGATTGCGGGTTCAAAAACGATTTTGTGGAACGGACCGATGGGCGTTTTTGAATTCGACAATTTTGATTTCGGGACAAAATCCATCGCCGAAGCGGTGGCAAAAGCGACCAAAAATGGCGCGTTTTCGTTGGTTGGCGGCGGCGATTCGGTCGCGGCGGTCAATCAAATGGGGCTTGCCGACGAGGTCAGTTTCGTTTCGACGGGCGGCGGTGCGATGTTGGAATATTTGGAAGGGAAAGAATTGCCGGGCATCGCGGCGATTTCGAAAGGGTGACATTCCCACGTTTACGAAACTTAAAAAGTTTCGTAAACGTATCCTCGATTTTAAACGGGCGAGCGTCATTTTTTGACATCCGCCCGTTTTCATTTTTTGAAAAAGTTAAAATGAAAAATTTTTCACGCCGCTTTTCAACCTTTGTATTTCCGAATCGTCTCTTGCTAAACTATTTTTCAAAATCTAAACTACTCGAATAAAATGAAACTTTTCGCCTGCTTTTTGGCCATGTTTTTGGCCGCCGCACTGCCCGCCCAAACTTTGACCTCGGTCGAAGAAGTCTACAAAATTTTCCAAAACAAATGCGTTTCCTGCCACAAACCGGGCGGTTCGGCTGCCATTTTGGATTTGCAAGGCACGGGTGCGACCAATTTGGCGAAAGCCCAATCGGTGGCCAACAAATTGGTCAACAAAAATCCCACAAACGCCTACGCCAACTCGCAAGGCAATAAATTGGTCTATCCCGGACGGCCAGACCGGAGTTTTTTGTTCCGGAAAATCAACGGGAATTTGGAAAGCACGATTGCCGCGCTGCACGCCAACGAAGGTTCGGCGATGCCCAGTTACCCGCAGCCGAACGGTGATTTGACTTCGAAAGAAAAGGAAATCATCCGGCAGTGGATTTTTTACGGCGCGAAATCGCTCGGCGTGAATTTTGACCGTGCGCTCGTTGAAAATTGGTACGACAACAACGGCATCAAATCATTTCCCGACGGTGCGCCCGCCGCGCCGGCTGCCGGCGAAGGTTTTCAAATCAAAATGGGGCCGTTTTATTTGCCGCCGAGCGGCGAGGTCGAATATTACCAAAAATACGAACTGACCAACAATGAACTCGAAGTGAATCGATTGGACATGAAATTTTCGGGTTCGAGCCACCATTTTATCGTTTATAATTTTACCACGACCGCCGCGTCGAACGCCATTCCGGTGGGTTTTCGGACGGCGGCCAACCACAATTCCATCAAATTGGTGGCGGCAGTTCAGGGGCCGACCGACCTGCATTTACCACAGACCACCGCATTTAAATGGGCAAAGAACATCGTTTTGGATCTAAATTCCCACTACATCAATTATTCGCTCGACCGGCCGCTGCAATGCGAGGTCTATTTTAATGTTTACACCCAAACGCCCGGAACGGCTTTGCAGGAAATGCACGCCGAACTTTATGCTAATATCAACATTCCGATTCCGGCAAACGGGAACACAATTACACATTCGCAACCGGAATATCAATTTTTTGCCGATTCGATTTATATCTGGGGTTTGATGGGGCACACGCATAAATATGGCACGGGTTACAAGGTTTGGAAACGGCTGGCGAACGGCCAAAAAGGTGAAATAATTTATGATGCGAGTTGTCCGCAGGGCGTTCCGAGCAATTGCCCGTCGCCGTATTTTGATTATCGCCACATCCCGATGCGGTATTTTGAGCCAAAATCGCTGCCGATAAAATGGGGAAATGGCATCATCCACGAGGCGACTTGGCAAAATTACGGCTCGCAAGCCGTCAATTTTGGCGCGACCTCGGACGATGAAATGCAGGTTTTGATTGCATTTTACACCGAAAAACAGGTCGTGACGGATACCGAAGACTTGACGATTTTGGATGAAAAACAGGTCGTTCAGGTTTTCCCGAACCCGGCGAACGAGTCTCTGAAATTTTCATTTTCAGAAAACCAAAAATCTGGGTTGCTTCAAATTTTTGATGCAGCGGGGCGGCTGGTTTCTGAAAATTCGGTGAACGGCGGGGCATTCGATTTGGACGTAAACCGTTGGGAGCCCGGGGTTTATTTTTGGAAAATGGGTGGTTTGACTGGGCGTTTTTCTAAAATTTGAAAAAATTAAAATCGAGCCTCCAATTTCTTTGAGATTGGAGGCTTTTTTGTTTTTTTGAATAGTTTTGCCACCTCAAAACATTCTGAAAAATGAACAAAATTTATTTGGACACTTCGGTCATCAATTTTCTGTTCGCCGACGATTCGCCGGAACATCAAGCCGAAACTTGGGAGTTTTTTGAAAATTACATTTTGACAGGAGCCTACGAAATCTTTGTGTCCATCTTTGTTTTGGATGAAATCAACCAGACAAAAAGCGTGGAAAAAAAGGAACAATTGCTGAATGTGATTGCCGAATACGAAATTGATTTTTTGGAAACTACCGACGCGGAAATCGTAAAATTGGCGCAATCATACTTGGCAAACGGGGCAATTCCGCCCAAAAAATTGTACGATGCCTTGCATGTGGCGGCTTCTGTTTTTCATAAAATTGATTTTTTGGTCAGTTGGAATTACAAGCATTTGGCCAATGTCAATCGGGAAAGCCGGATAAATGCCATAAATTTGTCGCACGGTTATGCAAAAACCCTTCGCATCCTCACACCATTAGATTTAATGTCCGATGAAACGTAAATTGATAATTTCAAAAGCACAGCAAGATGTTTGGGCTTGGAAAGAACAGGCTGGGAAATCGCTTTTGGCCTTGCCGCCGGAAGAATGGCTGTCGATTATTCAAAACCGGACTGCCGATTCTTTGCAAATCATTCAAAATCGCCGGAAAAAATTGACCCGCCGAGTCCGACGGATTCGTGCATGATTTTTACCTTTGCCACCATGTTCTTCACATCCATCATTTCCAATTCCATTATTATTCGCACCGCGACCGCGTCCGGGAAGTGAAGAATTTGGGTTTTGGAAAAACAAAAACGCCCGCCTTCTCGCACTTTCGAGGGGGCGGGCGTTTTTGTTTTTTGGCTACTTTTGCGGCTTCGTTAATCTAAAAAAATGGAAAAAAGTAATTTCACCATCCGGCAAGATTTTTTAGCACGGATTTATTTGCTCACGCCCGAAGAAGGAGGCCGGAAAACTCCCGTTTGGCTTGGATACCGGCCACAAGTTTATTTTCCGACTGAAATTTGTGATGAAGGCACGTCTGGTTCATGGAATTTCATGGAAAAAGAAAAATTATCGCCCGGTGAAACGACTAAAATTGGCATTGCACTTCTTCGTTCAGATTTTTTCAAAAACAAACTTTTGGTTGGGATGCCATTGATTTTGCAAGAAGGTGGGACGCAAGTTGGCAGAGGGGAGATTCTTGAAATCTATAATTTGGACTTGATTTTCCAGCCTGCTGAAATTATGGGACAACATGTACCATAAAATTGAAAACCCAACGCAAAATATTGATTTTCAAAAGATTAAACCCGAAAACCAGACCCCGAAAATTAGTCCAACAAGTTGTTGAACTTTTTAAAAATGCCACCCCATCAACCAATAACAAATCAACCAATAACGAATAATGTACCGCGAATTTAAACAACTCAATCTCCCCGCCATCGATGCCGAAATCCTCCAATTTTGGGCGGACGAAAAGATTTTTGAAAAATCCGTCGAGCAGCGCGACCTCGAAAATTCCTTTGTTTTTTACGAAGGCCCACCGTCGGCAAACGGTTTGCCGGGCATCCACCACGTTATGGCGCGCACCGTGAAAGATATGTTTCCGAGGTACCACGCGATGAACGGCAAACGGATTGTCCGAAAAGGCGGCTGGGACACGCACGGCCTGCCCATCGAACTTTCGGTCGAAAAAGAACTCGGCATCACGAAAGAGGACATCGGAAAAAAGATTTCCGTGGACGATTACAATGCCGCTTGCCGCAAAACGGTGCTCCGGTACAAAGGCATTTGGGACGACCTGACCACCAAAATGGGCTACTGGGTTGACCTCGAAAATCCCTACATCACCTACGAAAACGAATACATCGAGACCGTGTGGTATTTGTTGCAGCGGCTTTACCGCCAAAAAACGGCGGCTGGCGAGTCGTTTTTGTTCAAAGGTTTTACCATCCAACCGTTCAGCCCGGCGGCGGGGACGGGGCTTTCGACCCACGAATTGAACATGCCGGGCTGCTACCGCGACGTGACCGACCAGTCAATTATCGCCATGTTCAAAGTCGTGCGCGATGAAAAATCTGCCCATCTTTTTGATTCCGAAAAAGAGGACGTCCGCATTTTGGCATGGACGACCACGCCGTGGACGCTGCCCTCGAACGTCGCTTTGACCGTCGGCGAGAAAATTGTTTATTCAAAAATCAAGACTTTTTCGCCGTACACCGGGGAAAAAGTCAGCGTGATTTTGGCAAAAGAACGCGTCGCGGTCTATTTTCCAAAAGAAAATGATGCCCTGCCGTTCGCCGATTACAAATTGGGCGACAAAAAAATCCCTTTCAATATTGACATGACGAACATCGCCGGGGCGGATTTGCTCGGCGTCCGGTTCGAGCAATTGCTTCCGTCGCCCGAAATTGTCTCGCCCGAACTGGCCGAAAAAGGCTTCCGGGTAATCGGCGGCGACTGGGTCACGACGACCGACGGCACGGGCGTGGTGCACACCGCGCCATATTTTGGGCAGGACGATTTTCGCGCCTGCAAATCTGCGGGCATCCCTTTTATCGGTTTGCCGAACGAAAAACAGCCTGATTTGCCGTTTCCGTTGGTGGACAGACAGGGAAAATTTGTGGTCGAAGTGCCAATTTTTGGAGGGAAGTATGTCAAAGAAGAATATTATTCAGCCGAAGACCGGGCTGCGGAAGGTTTTAAATCCACGGATTTATTGATTGCCCTGCATTTGAAAGAGCAAAACAAGGCATTCCGCACCGAAAAATTTGTTCACTCGTACCCACATTGTTGGCGGACTGACAAGCCGGTTTTGTACTATCCTTTGGATTCGTGGTTCGTCCGGGCATCGGCGGCGAAGGAAAAAATGTCCGAACTCAACAACACCATCAACTGGAAACCTGCCCACACCGGCACCGGGCGTTTCGGGGCATGGCTCGATAATTTGCAGGATTGGAATTTGTCGCGGTCGAGATATTGGGGCATTCCGCTGCCGATTTGGCGGACGGAAGATGGCGAGGAGGAAAAATGTGTGGGTTCTGTTTTCGAATTAAACAATGAAATCTCGCTCGCAAATTCGCAACTTGGGCTTTCCCAAACTGCCCCGACGGATTTGCACCGACCATATATTGACGACGTTATTTTGGTCTCGCCTCGGGCGAGACCGATGCGCCGCGAACTTGATTTGATTGATGTTTGGTTCGATTCCGGCGCGATGCCGTACGCCCAATGGGGTTTGGACTACGAAAAATTGGCCGCCGGCGACGACCAACCGTTCAAAACGCCTTTTGAAAATTCGTACCCTGCCGATTTTATCGCCGAGGGCGTGGACCAAACGCGCGGCTGGTTTTACACCTTGCACGCCATCGCGACGATGGTTTACGGTTCGGTGGCTTTCAAAAATGTGGTTTCGAACGGCCTGGTTTTGGACAAAAACGGCGAAAAAATGTCGAAATCAAAAGGCAATGCCGTTGACCCGTTTTCGACCCTCGAAAAATATGGTGCCGACGCGACCCGCTGGTACATGATTGCAAACGCAAATCCGTGGGATAATTTGAAATTTGACGAAGAAGGCATTCTCGAAGTGCGGAACAAATTATTTGGCACACTTTACAATACCTACAATTTTTTTGCGACCTATGCCAATTTAGACGGTTGGAAAATGGATGAAATGAACGTTTTGCCATATTCCGAGCGCACCGAACTCGACCGCTGGGTGATTTCAAAATTGTACTCAACTTTGGAAATTTACCGCGCCGCGATGGACGATTACGACCCGACCCGCGCCGCCCGGGCGGTTGAAAATTTTGTGGACGAGCACCTTTCAAATTGGTACGTCCGGTTGTCGCGCCGCCGTTTTTGGAAATCGGTCGAAATCGAGGACAAAAACGCGGCCTACCAAACCCTTTTTGAATGTTTGATGGTCACCGGGCAAATGTGCGCGTCGCTCGCGCCGTTTTTTTCGGATTGGTTGTACCGGAATTTGACTGCGCCGATTCGTGAAAACGCGAAAAAACACGGCACGCCGCTGCGCCACGAATCCGTGCATTTGACCGATTTGACGAAAGTCGAACCCGATTTGATTGATTTGGAACTCGAAAAACGCATGGATTATGCCCAGCGGATTTGCTCGTTGGCTTTGAGCCTTCGGCAAAAAGAGAAATTGCGGGTGCGCCTGCCGCTCGAAAAAATCATGTTGCCGGTTTTGGACGAAAAATTTATTGGTGAAATTGACGGCATGAAACCGCTGATTTTGTCCGAAATCAATGTCAAACAACTCGAATACATCACCGACGCGAGCGGTCTTTTGAAAAAATCGGCGAAAGCCAATTTCAAAACGCTCGGCGCGAAACTCGGAAAAGACATGAAATCGGTGGCCGACCTGATTTCAAAATTCACGAACGAAGAAATCAACGCGCTCGAAAAATCGGGTTCGCGGACGGTCGAAATCGGCGACAACAAATTTGAAATCGTCCCGGCGGATTTGGTGGTGACGACCGAAGATTTGCCCGGCTGGAAAGTGGCGAGCGATGGCAGTTTGACCGTCGCGCTCGACGTTCATTTGACCGACGAACTCGTGGCCGAAGGAACGGCGCGCGACCTCGTGAACCGGATTCAAAATTTGCGGAAAGACAAAAATTTTCAAGTGACCGACCGCATCGAGGTGAAAATCGAACGGCACGAGGCGATTTTGTCGGCGGTCGAAGGTTTTGGGGAGTACATCAAAAACGAGGTTTTGGCGAATTCGCTGGTGCTTTTGGATGCGGTGGATGGGGATTTGGTGGAGTTGAATGACGAGGTGAGTTTGAGGGTTGGGGTGAGTTTGAGTTAATTTCTAACCTAATATTGATATGAAAAACCTGTGTTTTTTCTTTTTTATCCTATTCCAATTTGGTTTGAAATCTCAAATTCAATGGGTTGAAAAAAATGGTCAATTTGCTATCGAAAAGAATGGAAAAATCATCTCTGGTTTTATTTATGAAGAAGTTTTGCCTTTCGACCAACAGAGTCGAGCAGTGGCAAAAGTGGGGCAATCCTGTTTTTTGGTCAGTGATTCAGGACAGATTTCAGAGCCTTATCGATTTATTTATCCATCAAATAATGGACTTTATCTGGTTAGAAAAGGGCATGACCGCAATTGGGATGATTGCTTTTATACTTTTATCAATAAGTTTGGGCAACAGGCTCAAGGTTGGGATTGGTATCATATCATTAGCACATTCAACAATGGAATGGCGTGGGTTCAAAATAACACAAAGGCTGGAATCGTCGGGTGGAATGGTCGTGTAATTGTTCCATTGGAATACGACGAGGTTTATCTCTTACGAAATGCAGTTGGTTTTGTGGTCAAAAAAAATGATAGTTATGGCATTTTAGATTCAGTCGGTAAATTTGTTGTTTCACTTCAATCAAAATTTAAATTCGACCTTTCAAATTATTTCCAAGGGAGTAGTTCAGGGGGGAGTTTAATCGCGGCAAAGGATTTATCAACTTTAAAATGGGGATATATAAATGTGGATGGTCAGATGGTCATTTCTGCAAAATATAAGTTTCTACAAGATTTTGAGAATGGGACAGCAATTGTTCAAAACTTTGATAACAAATATGGCGTGATAGATACGGCTGGGGAAATCGTAATTCCGATGGAATTTGAAAGAATCTCTCGAAATCAAAGTGGAGTAAATACATCCAATTGGTTTTTCCATGTGGAAAAGGAAAGGGGATATGGTTTGTTTGATTCAAAAGGTAGAGTGATAATTGAACCAATTTATAAAAGTGTGGGAGACTTTTATGGCCGTTTGTTTTACTATTCTTCAAAAGAAAGGCATGTCTATTATTTTGTTCAATCTGGAAAGAAGCAAGAATTTAAACATTATTGTACTCCTTTGGTAGTTCATTACAACAAGGTTTTTGATTGTAAGGATGAAGATTTATTGATGGCCACCCAGATAGGGGCAGGAAGGGTTTTACTACAAAAGGCGTTTGGAGATACAACTTCATTTGGTGAGTTTCAGGAAATTGGACTTTACCATCCTTTTAGAATTTATGCCAAAAGAGGCGATAAATATGGGTTTATTGATACAAACGGAAAAACCAAAATCCCATTTATTTATGATGAAGTGGGAGACTTTTGTTCCGGACTTGCTTTTGCAAAAAAGGACGGACAATATGGGTATATTGATTACGACGGGAATTGGCGGATACCGCCAAGATTTGAGTCTGTTTCTAATTTTGGAGATGATGCGGCGGCGGTCAGGGAAGGAGATTTATATGGGGTAATTGATACAAATGGGGTTTTTATCCTGAAACCTGCTTTTGAGCATATTGAAGAATTTACAAGAAAGGTTGCAAAAGTTTATCAATCAGGCAAGTATGGGATTATTAATAATCATGGCGCATTTTTGATAAATCCAGATTGCGAAGAAATTACCCAATTGTACCCTGAATTGTATATTTATAAACGAGATTTTGTCAAAGGCTTGGTTTCTATAAATGGAGAGGTTTTACCACATACCTTTTTCAATAATCCATTTATTTCAGATAAACCGTTGTTTGCTGTCGGGATTTTAGGTAAAAAATTCACTTTTATGGATAAAAGTGGCCAACTTGTTTTGCCACCAATATTTGACTTTGATGCCAGCGTAACAATTGAAGATTTTTCAGACGGAAAAATTTGGGTTTCTAAATATGGAGAAAAATTTGAAGTCAACCGAAACGGGTTATTATTCGCAAAGCCAGAATAGTTCAAAAATTTAAAAGTGTGGCGGTGACCTCCAAAACCACCTCCACACCCATTTTCCACCACGTTCACATTTTTCGAAAACTTGCTTCTCGGTTACATCTTGAAACTGCGAAAAATGCGCCCTGTTTTTCAAACCAATCTCCTCCCTCAAAAAGCAAAAAAATGCACCCAAACCCAGTAATCTACCAACCTGATTTCGTCCGCGAACTTTTCAATGAAATGTCCGGGACGTATGAAAAAATGAACACCATCACCTCGTTTGGATTTTCGGAACGATGGCGGCGGCAATGTGTCGACCAACTGGAATTGAAAAATGGGATGCGGGTCGTGGATTTGATGACCGGGATGGGCGAGGCGTGGCTATATATTTTACCAAAAATTGGGAAAAATGGACAACTCGTGGCACTCGATTTTTGTCAGCCGATGCTCGATTTTGCCAAAAAACGGCAGCAAAATTTTCCGAAAAATTCAATTGAAATTTTGTGCGAAAATGCTTTGCAAAGTTCAATTTTAGATGGTTCGGCAGATGCTGTGATTTCGACTTTTGGTTTGAAAACTTTGTCGCCAGAGCAGTTGGAAAACTTTGCCATTGAAATTTTTAGGGTTTTAAAACCTGGCGGCACGTTTTCGATGGTTGAAGTTTCAGTGCCGAAAAACGCGGTTTTGCAGGCATTTTACCTGTTTTAGGAACGTGTAAAAAATAAGTTGTGAACTTTGGGTTTCAAATTTGACTTCATGGAAGTTTTCACAGACGACGAAATCAGATATTTCAAGCAGTTGGACGAGCGACAACAGCGGCTTTTTGCGGGCCTTCGGGCAAAA
>JANNMS010000326.1:0-30784 GCA_031398055.1 Saprospirales bacterium
AATTTTTGCCCGAAGGCCCGCAAAAAGCCGCTGTTGTCGCTCGTCCAACTGCTTGAAATATCTGATTTCGTCGTCTGTGAAAACTTCCATGAAGTCAAATTTGAAACCCAAAGTTCACAACTTATTTTTTACACGTTCCTAAGTAGTTGAAAGTAAATTTTCGAGTGTTTGAAAAAGCGGCAGAGCCGCGAAATATTTGTAGCCGTCGAATGATGATTTTTTCAGAGGTGCAGCGCACCGAAATATTCCGGTGCGCTGCACCTCAAACCTTATTTCAATTGAATTCTACAAATATTTCGCGGCTCTGCCGCTTTTTCAAATACCCGAATATTTCAGGTTGACTACTTAAAAATCCGAAACCACAAACCGCCGCGTGATTTTCCGCGCATTTTCAGGTTGATAATTTAAAAAATAAACGCCCGGTTTGAAATCAGAAATTTGAATTTGCAGCGGCTCGCCAGTTTTCAATTTTTCAAAATCCAAAACCTGCTGCACCCGACCATGCACATCCGAAATATTGATTTTTCCATCGCCTTTCTGCAAATTATTAATCAAAAAATTGATTTCGCCGTGCGCCGGATTCGGAAAAAGATGGATGCCCGAAGTCAAATCTGGCAGTTCATTTTTCAAAATTTTGCCCGCCCGCAGCGGTGCCGAACCCGCGCCCGAACCACCCACGACGATGCTTCCGGGTTGGATGCAAAGGTTTTTGTCGCGCACTTCAAAATCATAATTGCCTGCGGTTTGGTTCGAAACGACTGGATTTGAGTAAAAAGCAGTCCAAGTTCCGCCATCTTTTCGGCGGCGATAACGATATGGATTTGGTGATGGATATTGCGTTCCGCCGCCACCAGTCGAAGTTATTTTGTATCGAACTGGGTTGCTGGAAGTTTGAATTGAAGAAATTGAAATTGTCAAAATCGGCGGTGCGACCAAATTTGCGAACAAAATTTTCGTGCAGCCGCCAGCAGTTTTGGTAATCGTCACCGAGTAATTTCCTGCGCCGAGACCCGTGCGATTTTTGGTGGTCACACCGTCGTTCCAATGATAAGTGTACGCCCCGCCGGGCGAAACGGTCAGCGTGATTTTGCCATCAGCACTGCCCACACATTTTGGATGAACAATCGCAGCGGTCGCGGAAAACGGCGCATTTTCATCAATTCCATTTGCACAATTATCGTCGATGCCGTTGCATGGAATTTCGGTCGCGGTTGGATGAATTGCTGCGGCATTGTCGTTGCAATCGCCGCCCGCCGTCGCGGTGTAATATCCATTTGGCTGGCAACTTTCGATGGAAAAATCCGAATTTCCGTAGCCGTCGCCATCAAAATCATAAAAATAAACCGTGCCGCCGCTGCCCTCGTCGATTTGGCCGTTGCAATTTTCATCCAAATTATTGCAAGGAATTTCAGTCTCGCCGGGGTTGATGTTGGCATTATTGTCGTTGCAATCGCCGCCGACGGTGGCCGAATATTGGCCGTTTGGCCCGCAACTTTGGATGGAAAAATTTGAATTTCCAAAACCATCCGCGTCGTAATCAAAGTAAAAAACCGTGGTCGGCAGACCCTCGTCGTTCAATCCATCGCAATCTTCATCGAAGCCGTTGCAAATTTCCGGTGCGCCGGGGTAAACTGTTGCCGCGCCGTCGTTGCAATCGCCGCTTGCCAAAACGTAGCCCGGCGGCGGCGAACAGGCCTCGACGGTGGCGGCATTTGTCCCAAAACCATCGCCGTCGTAATCGTAAAAATAGGTGGTCAAACTGCCGCCACCCTCATCAATTTGGCCGTTGCAATTGTCGTCCAAATTGTTGCACAAAATCTCCGTTTCGTCAGGGTTGATGTTCGGATTTGAGTCGTCGCAGTCGTCGTCATTTGCGACATAATTCGTTGGTTGCGTGCAGTTTAACTGTGAAAAATCGGCATCTCCAAAACCATCGCCATCGCTGTCGGCAAACCAAATCGAGGGTTCAGAATCGTCAAAAATTTCTGCGGAAGCGGTCGCTGTGCAGCCATAAAAATCGGTGACGACGACGGAAAAAACACCCGCCGCCTCGCCTGAGGCGAGGTTCAAATTTTGGGAAACCGCACCGTTCGACCACAAAAAATTGTAGGTCGGCGAGCCACCGGAAATCGCCAAATTTATCGAACCCTGATTTTCACAAGTAATATTTTCGGCAGTCGCCGTGGCTTCCAAAATACCCGGATTCGCTGGCAAAACCAAACTCACCGACGCCGCACAGCCATTCGATTCGGTCGCCACGACATTTATCGGCTGGCCGACGGTGAAATTTTCAGCCGAAAATGACCAGCCCGACGGGTGGCATTCGACCGGATTTAAATTTACCTGAACCATGTAACCGCAGGCATCGGGCAGGCCGCCGGAGATTTCAATTTCCAAAAAATCGGGCGCGGGCGGCAGGCAGGCTGGCGTCCAATTTATCGCCGCCGACATTTCGGAAATGCCCGAAACGCCGACGTAATTCTGAGCCGTGCAACCATAACTGTCCGTGACCGACAGCGTGTAATTTTCATTTTGATTATTAAAAACGGGCTGAAAATTGATGCTCGCGGTGGTTTGGCCGGACGACCAATTGAAAAACAATTGGCTTTCGGGCAGGCCGACGGGCAACAATTGGACAGAGCCGCCGAAGCAAACTACGCCATCGTTTGGCACACCGGAATTTTCATTTTTTAAAATGGAAAAAGACAAATCGGGCGCGGCGTTGATGTTGGTGAAATCGGTCGCGGTGCAGCCGTTCGCGTCGGTCGCGATGACCGAAACTACGACGGGCAGCGCACCATTTCCCAAATTTTGAAAAGTGATGCCGACGAAATTTCCCAAATTGTTATTTCCCAAAAAATCTTGGCCGGGCGTGGCTGTCCAAACATATTCGAACGGGCCAGTCCCACCGGATACGACATTTGAACCGAACAAAACATTGCCGTTGTGGCAAGCATTGTTTCCGCTGCCGCCCGACTGATTTACGATGTCCATCGCGCCCAAAACTGGGTTTGGGAGCAGCGGGCAGTCGTCATTTTCATCCAAAATTCCATCGTTGTCATCGTCGTCGTCGCAGGCATCGCCGAGCGGGTCGGTGTCGTGATTTTCCTGATTTGGGTTCGCGGCGGTCGGACAATTGTCGATTGCATCGGGAATTCCGTCGCCGTCAGCATCTGGATTTGAGCAGGGCGGCACGGCAATTTGTTCAAAAGCCATCCAACCGGCATTGCCTTTTGCCATTTTTTCATAACCTGCGGTGCTCGGATGAATGGCGTCGTTAAATTCAGAATCGGGGTCGATTTCCAAATTCACGGGCACGATTTCGACGCCCGGCAGGCCGCCAAAAACGGTCGGCGCAAGTTTTGAAATTCGATATTGGATTTTTCGGGCGAGCGGCAAACTCGCCGAGGCGTGCGCAGGAATGATGTTGTAACCAATTTTTGCCAACGGCGCGGCGGCATGCAAAGCATTTAAAAATGGCAAAGCGTGCGCCGACCAAACCGTGTTTATCAAATTGTCGATGCCCGGAAAATCGGTAAAATTGGAGTTGTACAAAAAATCGTTGACGTCAAATTGGACCATCCAATAATCGGGCGAGTTGCCGTTGCACTGCGGGCAGACGTTTTCGAGGTAATTTGAAAAATCCAAATTCCCGGCGACGGCGAACGGTGGCGAGGTGTGGGCATTTTGCCAAGCCCAACCCGAAAATGCCTCGTCGTGAGTGCCGCCGTGAATTTGGCTGCCCCAAAAACTGAGGTCGGGCGTCAAATTTTCGACGGCTGGCAACTGAAAACCACTTTCAAAATAGGAATGTCCGACGGCGATGACCGAGGGCGTGCAGTTTTCACCCGCCACAAAATCGTTGGCTTCAACCTGCAAAATGCCGCTGGCGAGGGTCGCGCTGCCCAATTTTACTTCAAAATCGAGCGCGCCGCTGCCAGAACCGGTGTAAAAAAGGTCGCTGCCGGGAAAACTCGTGCCGTCGATGACGAAATCGAGGCCGGCCAAATTGGCATCGGTGGCGAGGACGATGTTTTTAAAATAAATTTCAAAACTGCCGTCGGTGGTGTACATCGTGGGCGGGAGGTCGAGGCAAACGATGTTCGCGGGGTTTGCGTCGTCGCAGTCGCGGTTGTTTTCGGCGCAATTTGAGCAGGGCGCGGAAACTGGGTTTGCCCACATGTCGCCAAAAGTATCGCCGTCGAGGTCTGGGTAGAAAGTTTGGGCGGATAAATGGACGAAAAAACAGGCGGAAAAGAGGGTGGATAAAAAGAATTTCATTGAAAAAGTGTAAAGTTGTGGAATTGTAAAATGCTGGGAAAAGATGGATTTTGAAGAATCCATAAAAATTTCCGGCTTTGTCGAGGCTATCGGCAAGCACTTGTTTTAGGAAAAAAATGGAACGTGAAACGATTACTTGGTGAGAATAAAATCGGATAAACCTTTGGAAATCAGGTTTTTAAAAATTGGTTGGGCAATGAAGCAACATTAACTTCGACAAGTGTTGTTTTGATTTTGGGCGAAAGGTAGTGTTTCTGATTTTTTTTGTTTTGAAAAATAAGTTCAGGTTGAAAAAACAGGGTTTCACGAAAAAAACGACATTTGGCGGACGAGAATTTTTTTTAAGGCTCAATTATGATTTCAAGTTGCTGGTTCGAAAAGGTGCGTAGTACCAAAATATTGGTAGAAAACATTGATAATCGTTCATATAAGGTGCGTAGCACCGTAATCTTTGAGACCAAATATTACGGTGCTACGCACCTTTCGTAGGTTTTCCTTTAAATTTTCTACAAATATTTAGGTGCTACGCACCTTTTCGAACCGGCAACTTGAAATCATAATTGAGCCATGTTTAAAGATACTGAACTATGCAGGCACGCAACTTCTACTCTTTCATTTTTTTGATTTGGATGACCGGTTTTTCGCGGATGGGCTGTGGCGCGGTGAAAAATGTGCTTGCGAAAAACGCCCCCGAAATCCTCGACGAACCAGACAGCGAGATTCCGGAACGGAAATTTAACGCCCCGCTGATTGCCCAAAATCCGGACACGCTGCCGCTGATTCCACTCGACCCAATGTTTCTCACCGCACTTTATCATCAGGAAAAATATTTGATGCGGCGCAGCACGCCGCGCCACCCGATTGCTGGTTTTTCAAAAAAAGAAATGTTGGCGGTGGTTCGGAGTTTTAAAAAGATGCCAATTTTTCGGACGGCTTCGCTGGTCGAGAATTTCGATTTTTACCAATTGAAAACGGACGGGAAAAACAACCGCGTGCGGGTGACGGGTTATTACACGCCCCGGGTGGATGCGCGGCGGCAGCGGGACGAAATTTACAGTTATCCGATGCTACGGAGGCCGCCGGCGGGTTTTCAAATGCCTTCGCTGGCGACGCTGCGTGGACATGCTTTGCCAGACAGTTTGACGGCGATTGCTTGGGCAAAAGATGAAAAAGAGGTGGAAAATGCGCAATTGCAGGGGTCTTGCCTGCTTGTTTTTCCAAATGGGAAAAAGGATTTTTTGGGTTTTGGGGGTTCTCAAAATTTGCCGGGCGGCGGGAAATATGTCTTTTTTTCGGAACTCGACGAGGAGGTGATCGGGGCGGGTTCGTTTCCGATGACGGCAGGTTTTTCGTTGGCAATTGACCCAAAAGTGGCTCCAATCGGGAGTGTAATTTTTGCGGAATTGCCCAATTTGGCACCGGATGGAAGGTTGCGCGGCTATTCTTACCGGATACTTTTGGTGCAGGACCGGGGCGGGGCCATCAAAACGACCCGGCGGGTTGATTTGTATTCTGGGATTGGTCGGGAAGGACTGGTGGCTGCGCGGAAGGTGAATCAGTTTGGCAGGTTTTGGGTGCTTTTGCCGAAAAGATGAATCGTTTTGGAGGGTGAAATTTATATGTAGGGTCGGAATAAATTCCGACCTCCAAAAAAAACGGCAAGGCTTTACAAGCCTTGCCGTCGTCATTTTTATAAATCTGCCTTTTTGATGGGCAATTTATTTACAGTAAATTACTTGTGGAGAACCACCAAACGCTTCGTGATGCGATTTTCATTTGCATTGAAAGAAACGAAAAGCACGCCTGTCGGCAAATTGTTCAAACGAAGCGTTCCGTCAGTTTGACCGATGGCAGCTACTTCGAGGGTTTGAATCAATTGGCCAGAAGCCGTGTGGACTTCGATGGTTCCTTGCGTTGGTGTTTCACCTGCAAAAACCAAAGAAACTGCGCCACTTGTTGGGTTTGGCACGAGACGGAAATCGGTAGCATTGTTTGAAATGATTGCTTTGTCCCCATTTTCATCGCGTGGTTTTGCGGCTGGTTTCAACGGTGGAACCGGAATGGCAGAGGTCGCATTGGTTTCGCACAAGTTTTTGTCTTTGATATAAAACTTGTAGTTGCCAGCGGCCATATTCAGGATGGTAGCCAACGGTTTGAAAGTCGTGATTGTGCCACCGGGCAGCAATTGGTACGCATACTTGTAAGAAGGCGTCCCACCTGCAACTGTCAAAGAAACGTTGTAATCACCATCGGCATCATTGTCTTCCGAAGCGATTCCAGTGATTGCCAAAGCAGCAGTTGGGCCACCAATTACAATTGTAACCGTTGCCGTGCAGAGGTTTGCATCTGTCACAAGGCAAGTATAAGTGCCTTGTACTTTGTTGAGGATTTCCTGCGTGGTCTCATTAACCGTGCCCGGTCCGTTCCATTTGTAGGTCCGTGGTGCTTTGCCGCCTGCGCCGATTGTTTTTGCACTTCCGGAAGCTTGATTGAAGCATTTTGCAGCTTTTGAGGTCGCGGAAGCGGTCAAAAGCGTAGGTTCAGAAACAAACTTAGTTTTGGTTGCAGTACATGCGTTGTCGTTCAAGTCCGTTGCAACCACAGTGTATGTTGCAGACGGAACATTGATGGCATCTTGCGTTGTGGACACATAGCCCAAATCGCTAGTCCAAGAAAAGGTAAGACCAGTACCGCCAGAGCTGACGTTGATGACCGAACCAGTGCTTTCACCATTGCAGAGAACAGGCGAAGCCGTCAATTTAATAACGATTTTCGCAGGCTCGGTGACTGCGGCAGTGCCTTTGCCAACGCAACCTTCGGCGTCGGTGACTTCCACTTTGTAAGTTCCGTCGAACAAATCTTCGATGTCTTCGGTAGTTCCAACCATGGCGGTTCCTTTAAACCACTCAAAAGAGTAGTTGCCATAACCTTCGGCAACTGACAAATCAATTGCGCCATTGTTAAAACCGTTGCAAGTCACGTTGGTCACGACAGAGGAAAGTACCATTGGAATTTCAAAAGTCACGGTTTTCGTCAAGGTGCAACCATCGGCTGATGTCGTGCTGAAAGTATGCGTACTTGGCGAAGTGATATTTGTAAATGAAGGATTTGTCGTCGGTGGCAAACCATCTTTTGAATACAAAAATGGCGCAGCACCACCGGCAACTCCACCGATCAAAACTTTATTTTTCAAAGTCGTTTTGCAGTCGGGGATGATGTCCGGATTGAAATCAGCGAGGTCGTCGGCGACGCCGTCGCAGTCTTCGTCAATGCTGTTTCCACAAGCCTCAGCAGCACCTGGGTGGATGTCTGGGTCAGAATCATCGCAGTCACCTGCATTGTTGACCATGCCGCCAGGGTTGGTACAAGCCATTGTTGCAGTGGCATTTGCATCGCCGTAACCATCGCCATCTGAATCAGCAGCCCAAGCAGTTGCTTGATCAACCGCAATATTTTGGGTAGATTCGCAAGCCGTGCCATAAACGCGATAAGTAACGGTATGAAGACCAACACCCGCCGTCACTGGATTGAAAGCCGAACCAGTAACACCATCCCCAGAAAAAAGACCTGGCGTGGTCACGGCAGTCATTGTTTGGGCAGCACCGTTGCTGCAAGCAGGAGAAGTCAAACCTGAGAAAGTGGCATCAGGATTGGTTCCACCGAGGTCCGTCACTTTGAGGTTGTAAGAACCCGCAGCATTGGCAGAGTATGGATCCAATTGGATGTAATAAGTTACACCCGGCGTGAGGCAACTGACAGCCGTCAATTGAGCGACCAAACCAATTGCATCGTCATTTGCAGCAATCAATTTAGCACTGCTAGACAGCAAATCATCGCAATCATCCGCCGAATACATGGCCAATTGATTGTCGGTCGTACCCGTAACAGGTGTAGCATCCACTTTCACGCGACCAGAAGCCGGGGCGACGAAAGAGAACCATGCTGTGTTGCTAATTGTGGCGATGCACCAACCATGTTGGACAGAGCAGCCCGCAGCTGGGGGAAATGGCTCACCGGTTTGTGTCGTGCACAAAGTATAAGTGTATGGGCCGTGATCCAAACCATCCACTGGCAGGCTGACGGCATTGCAGACATTGTTGTATTCAGCAACGGTCGCATTAACAATAATTGGCGCAGAAAAAGCATCCGTGCAACCTGCAAGGCTTGCTTTGATACGCAAATAGAAAGTACCCGCTGCATTGACAGTCAGGGATTGCGAAGGCAAAGTAGCACCTGCGATATCCGTGTAAGTAATATTATCAGAAGAGAACTGCCAAATGATGTTGCCCACCATTCCAGCAGCCGTCCATGTATATGGAACACCAACTGTAACTGTGGTCGGGCCACTGACCGTTCCGCCGCTCGGAGCCTCAACATTCACAGCCAAGGCAGGTGAAGTAGAAGACAAACCAGAGTTTCCGCAGGTCACCACCACTTGATACCAAATATCAGCAGTCAAGGCACCAGAAGTGTACGAAGCACTGGTTGCGCCGGCAACATTTGAGTAAGAAATACCATCCGACGAAGATTGCCATTGCAAAGTGATGGTTGCAAGTGGATCATATCCAGCCAAAGTCAAAGTGACGGTTCCGCCCGGACAAGTCGCAGCAGTACCAGAAATCGTACCCGCAGCAGGAGTTCCCGTGCAAGGTGGCGGAGGCAGAATATTTATCAAATAGTCTTCCGTTTCACCATAGGAATAAGTCATACATGGCGTGACGTCGCCGGAAGTTTCCACATTCATCGCACGCATTCCAGTCAAACCGGTCAATGCGCCACCGGGAACAATGAATGAACCGGTTGCAATGTGATTGCCAGATACAGCAGCACTTTCAAAAACTTCTTCACCGGCATCTGTGTAAAGGCCGTTGTGGTTGAAGTCAATGTAAAGTGCCAATTTGTTGGTGAAAGCTCCGCCGCAAGAAAAAGAAGTCATTGAAATCGGCACCGTCGAACCAACTGTGATATCCGTTGGCGTCACACCAGTGTAGTTGTTGTAACGGTTCAAAATTGAACCGGCACCGCCCAATGATGCACATGTCGTAGTATTGCTCACGCCATTTACCGTTACATCCGTCAAATCTTCATCGAAAGTAGTGGCAGCAATGGAAGAGCAGTAGCAAGTCATAAATGAATTCATACCAACTGCAACCACATTTGAGTTCGCAGTCGCAGGTGGAGCATTTGTACAGGTAACTACCGCCCGATAATCTGTGGCTGCAGTTTGAGAAGCAGAAAGCGATGAACTGGTCGCACCCGCAATATCAGTCCAGGTATTTGCACTGGCGGGAGACTTTTGCCATTGCAAAGTGATACCCGGCGTATTGGTCTGGCCGGTCAAAGTAACTGAAAAAGCTACGCCGGTGCATACTGCTGCCGGACCCGCAGCCGTGCCGGGGTTCGGTGTGCCGTTGCAGCCGGGTGGGATTTCTTCGACAGCAACATTGTCGTAATCAGCAAACCAAGCACCCGCCAGCCAAGTTGCTTTTAATTTGATGACTACTGTCATGCCAGAATAACTCGACAAGTTGAAATATTTTGTCACCCAAGGAAGTCCTGCGACATCCGTGTAAGTTCCCAAAGAAACAAAAGTCGCACCGCAGTCCGTTGAAATCAATACCTCACCGTTGCCCCAACCTGCCGCTGGTGCAGTTGCCGGATAAAGTGATGAATTCACGACGCGGGTGTCATATTTGAGGCGTTGATTTGCAGCAACTACCATTTTTGGCAAACGAATTTCACCAGTTACAGTAGTGCTGGTTTTGTACAAGCCGTTGCCCGTGCCGTTGGCATGGAGGGCTGCGATAGCATAAGATGAAGTGACAGCAGCAAAACCGCTGTTGTTCAAAACCGTGCTCGCATTGAAATCCTGAGAATAAGGCGATGAAACCGAAGCATTTCCAGTGGTCAATGGATTATTCGGGCCTTGACCCACATTGAAATAATAACTGGCAGGAGCAGGCGTAGTACAGACATTATATTCGTACACCTTCACAAAATAGGCCGTCGAACAGTTCAAACCTGTAATGGTCACAGTCGCACCGGTACTTGCATAGACGGTCTGTTGTCCACTTCCCGAATAAACAGTATTGGCAACAGGAGCCGTAGTCCCATTGACTGGGTCAACAAACGAGTTCGACGTATTGATAACCACCATGCGGTTGGAACCAGAGCCATTTGTCCAAGTGATGGTAGCACCCGCGTAAGTACCATTCATAAACATGTTCACATTGGAAGCCTGTGTAATTGGCGACTGCGGTGGATTTACTGTATAAGGCGCAGAAAAAGCATCATTACCGCTGCACGAAATTTTCACCCGATAATAGGTGAGCGAGCCGGTTGCAACCGGAGCAGCATACGTCGTTCCGGTTTGTCCGGCGATATCGGCGTAGTTTACATTGTCAGCAGAATTTTGCCATTGGAAAGTAAAGCCGGACACTCCGGATTGATACCCCGACAAGTACAAAGTTCCTACCGCTCCACTGGTACATAAAATAGTAGAAGTAGCACCCGTCGAACTGGTAACAACACCGGAAGGCGAGGCTGGCCCAGAACATGCCACTGGTGGAGTGAACGTGAAAGTCAAACCAGAAACCGGAGGTGTCCCGGAACTGATGGCTGTGCAAGAACTGGTATTGATAAAACCTGCCGTCGTCTGGTTCCAGTTGTGGGGAGCAGCCGTCAATCTGTTCGTGAAATCGGTAGCCACCGAGCCACCAATACCCACGTTAATGGTATTTGAAGTAGCATTAAAGGTCTGCGACCCGTAAGCCAGTTCAATGACGTTCGTGGTTTCGTTCATCCTGATTTGAAAATTCAGGATCATCCCGGTTTGGAGGTAACGACGGAAGTTTTTCCATTGAACCACACAAACTCTGTTCGGTGCACTGCCAATCGTCTCGATCCGCAGGGTGGAACCCACCTGACCTTGAAGGTCGGCGCCCATCCCGGCAATCCGAGTCCGAAAATGAGCAGGCACGTTCGCTGTCGTGGAAGAAAGCGGCGTGTAGGCACTGGTCGAACCATTGTCAACCGCAGGCGTGTTTCCCGAATTTCCAAGGCTGATCCAGCCATTGTTGTTGATGGCGACCCGGTTAAAGGTGTTTCCGTTGACGGTCAGGTCAAAACCCAAGTCAAAACCGACACCAGTGACCACTGTTCCACCGAGCGGAACTGCGGGGTCAACAAATCGTTGGTCGTCGCTGGTTTCGTTGCCCAACAAAACGCCACCCGAAATTTCGGAGTAGTTTCCGATGGATTGCGCAAATGCCATCGAAGCAACTTGTGCTGAAATTTGTTTGCCTATCAACAAAAGGCAAAACATCAGCACACTTTTGGTAAAATTTTTCATAAGCATGAAAAAAATTTGTGGTTGAAAAAAAGTGAAAAAAGTGAAAAAATAATTGCAAAAAATACATGTCCGGTTCATCTCAAAAGCCATTGGGCGACTTTCAAAGCAAACAAAGCACGTCTCAAAGGCTTTCCTTTGATAAAAATTTAGAGTAAATGAAGTTTTTAAAATGTAGGAAGATGTGGAGTCCTTTCGGGAGAATGAAATTATCGGTGACAAAGGAATACAGAAATTTAATGTCCAAATTTACTTTTAGAAAAATATTTTTTTAGTCCTCCTATTTTAAGTTGTTAAGCCGACAATTACTAAGTCAAACCAAATATCGTTCGGTGAATAGGCACGATTGCTTCTTGTTGGCAGAATTTATATTGGGTAAAACTTTTCAATAAATTTTTTGAATCAAAATGTCGTTTAAAAAATAATTGTCATTGGCTTTTTCAGAATTTCATTGCCCATGACTTCAAAAAAAACAACTATCATTCTTTGCTATCTGAAAATTTAATATTGTAAAATGTTTCCTTTTTCAAAACAAGGCAGCAAATTTGAGAAAACAAATAAACAAAACGTTTTAGGATCTCTCAGTTTTAGGGTTTTTGAAATACCGAAATCTGGTCATCTGTGATTTGCATTAAAACTGCCCCGGAAACCACCAGACCCTCCAATTGGGGCAGCGTTTTTGAAAAATAAGTCGTCGTCGTCCGTTCCCCGGTTTTCAAATCCACCCCAATCAGTTTGTTATTTTCAAAAAATAAAACCCGCCCGTTTTCAAATTGAGCCGTTTCGAGATTGTTTTCTAAAAATTTTATCCCCACAAATTGGCCGTACAAATCAAACTGAAAAATACCCATTTCAGCATCGCACAAAAAAACGGAGTTTTCATTTTCGCGCAGCAAAACAGGCCGCGCAGGTTGGTCGAGCAAAAAATTTAGCGGCTGGCTTTCCATCAAAATTTCACCAGCCGCACTGATTTTTTTTAATTGAAAATTCACTTCGTCGTAAACCCACAAATTGCCGTCACCACTCGTCGCTACGCATGAAACCATCGGCAAACCCACCGCTTCCAAATCCAAAATCCCCAATTCCGTCAAATTGCGATCGAGCAAAACCACCGACCGAAAATCAGGATAAAAAAGCATGATTTTCAACGGATTAGATACATCGGCAAACGCCGCCCGCCCCAGCCGGTTTTGAGAATACCGGGCCAAAAATTGGCCATCGGGCGCGTATTTTTCAAAAGTATTTGCACGAGAAATCACATAAATCTGACCCAAATTATCGACCACCGCAGCCCGTGCTGCCACCTCGATTTCAAATTTTTTTTCTAAAAAAATGGTGTCTGGCGTTTGTCCAAAACCGAAAATGGGCAAGCCAAAAAGCAGCAGCAAAATGCCTTTTGCCGTTGTTGGCGTCCTCGCCAACAACTTTTCCCCGACTGCTTTTTTAAAGAAAAATGATTGTTGGCGAGGACGCCAACAATGGCAGAATGGCAAACAAAAAAGCAGAAAAAGCAAATTTGTCAAGTAGTTCATAGTTCATAGTTTATAGTTCATAGTTAAATATTCTGGTTGTACGTCCGATAAACCATCGCCGCCGTCACCTGCCCCACCGCTTTCAAAACCGATTTATCAATCACATCCAAATTGTCATCGTGCGTGTGCCAGTGTTTCCCAAAACCATTCGGCATTCCAATAATATCAACAATCGGAATGGGCAATTTTTTCATCACGAAAATGTGGTCGTCGGTAATCGCGCCCCCTTCTTTGTTCAAAAAAACGTCGCCGTAACCCATTTGACCCGCCAATTTCCAGATTTTGTCCTGCACACTCAACGCATTAATAATCGAATATCCTTCGCGCGGAAATTGCGCCCCAATCGCCCCAACCATGTCGAACAAAATCCCAAACTGTGCCGAGTAGCCCGGTTTGTGCGGATTCGAAGCCCAATGTTGCGAGCCGAGGCACCACGTTTTTTCAGTCATTTCGGCACTGCTCGTTTTCAACGGCGAGTCCGAACCATATTTTTCGCGGTTGTCGCCGAGGTCTTCGGCATCAAAAAGCACGAAATCCACCCCGATTTCCAACGGATTTGCTTGCAGCAGCCGCGCCATTTCCAGCAAAATCGCCACACCGCTGCCGCCGTCGTCCGCGCCGAGGATCGGTTTGTCCTTGTCTTTGGTGTCCGCGTCGGCGATGTGGCGGGTGTCCCAGTGGGCGCAAAGCAAAATTCGATTTGGCAATTCTGGTTTATATTGACCGATGATATTGCATGCGTCGAGTGTTGCAAAATAGGTTTTTGCCTGAAATTTTTGCTCGACCACCGTCAAACCAAACCGCCGGAATTCGCCAGCGAGATAATCCCCACATTTTTTGTGCGCCGCCGAACCCGGCACGCGCGGCCCAAATTCGACTTGTTTTTTTACAAATTCAAAAGCAGATTCTGCGTCAAAAGTCGGCACAGCCACTTGATTTACAGGTTTTGGCGGCGTCGAAACGACGGGCGGCTCGACATTTTTCGGGTCATTTTTGCAGCCGTTGCAAGCCAAAATTGTCATGGCAAAAAGGAAAATGAAAAGTGAGTGGGTACGCATTATTTCAAAAAATTTTAAAGTAGAGGACGGAATTTATTCCGCTTATTTTGGTCGAAATAAATTTCGACCTCCAAAAAACCAGCCGCAAAGAACCATCATTTTCCCCAAAAAATTGTCCAGTTTTGGAAAACCACGCGGCTTTTGCGACCTTCGCCCACCAAAAAAAGGGCTTCTGCCAAACTGCAAAAAATGACGGACAAAAAAGCAATTTTACTGCTCGCCGACGGCACTGTTTTTCACGGTCGCGCAGCCGGCGCGATCGGCACGACGACCGGCGAAATTTGTTTCAACACCGGCATGACCGGGTACCAAGAAATTTTCACCGACCCATCGTACACCGGACAAATTTTGGTGGCCACCAACGTCCACATCGGTAATTATGGCATCAAAAACGACGAAAGCGAAAGCGAAAACATCAAAATCGCCGGTTTCGTTTGCCGAAATTTCAATGTGCCATTCAGCCGTGCGACCGCCCACCGAACGATTCAGGAGTATTTTGAAACCGAAAAATTGGTCGCCATTTCTGACCTCGACACCCGCGCCATCGTCCAACACATTCGAAAAATGGGCGCGATGAACTGTATTATTTCCTCCGAAACCGACGACCTCGACCAACTTAAAATGCGCCTCGAAGCCACACCTTCGATGGATGGGTTGGAACTTTCGAGCCGTGTTTCGACCCAAAAATCTTATTTTATTGGAAATGAAGATGCGCCGTTTCGCGTCGCAGTCATGGATTTTGGGGTGAAAAAAAACATCCTCCGTTGCCTTTCCGAAAGAAATTGTGCACTGAAAGTTTTCCCCGCAAAAACCAGTTTTGACGAAGTAAAAAAATGGAGCCCCGATGGCTATTTTTTGTCGAACGGCCCCGGCGACCCCGCCGCGATGCCGTATGCCGTTGATTTTGTAAAAAAAATTTTGCAGGAAGAAAAACCGGTTTTTGGGATTTGCCTCGGCCAACAACTTTTGGCTTTGGCTGCCGGGCTGCCGACCTACAAATTGCATCACGGCCACCGAGGTTTGAATCATCCGGTCAAAAATCTGATTACTGGACGCGGCGAAATGACTTCGCAAAATCATGGTTTTGGCGTTTTGGAACAGGCGGTTTATGATTCGCCGTCGCTCGTCGAGGCCACACATATTAATCTGAACGACAACACGGTGGAAGGCATTCGATTGAAAAACAAACCCGCATTTTCTGTTCAATATCACCCCGAAGCCAGCCCCGGCCCGCACGATGCGCGGTATTTGTTTGATAGTTTTGTGCAGATGTTTTCGTGAAATTCCACTCAAATTTTCAAGTTGTAAAAAATTTATTTTAAAAAATATGGCCAAGCGCGAACTGCCAACCCAACGAAAAGACATTCGAAAACCCCAACCTCGCCCCGTCCAAAAACCGACGGAAAATCCTTCGACGTCCACTGAAACCAACTCAAAAAATTGGCTTTGGCCGACGCTCCTCGTGCTGGCAATCACGACCATTTTGTATTGGCCATCCATCAAAAATGATTACGTCAACTGGGACGATGACCCAAACATCACCAAAAATCCAAACCTCGAATATATTGACGACCAAGCAATTAAGAACATTTTCGACCTCGAAAAAGGAAACGTCATCGGCAACTACAACCCGCTGCCGATCTACACTTTTGCCCTCGAAAAAAAATATTTAGGTGAAAATAAGTTCGGTGCGAAATTCAATCCGCACGTCACGCATGCCATCAATTTGGTACTGCACGTCGGCGTGGTCTTTTTCGTCATCAAACTATGTTTGGCACTCGGTTTGGGCATTTGGGGCGCCATGTTCGCGGGTTTGCTTTTTGGGATTCACCCGATGCGCGTCGAATCGGTGGCCTGGGCAACGGAGCGAAAAGACGTGCTTTTTGCCATTTTTTACTTTGCCGCGCTTTGGATTTATGTGAAATGGACGCGCGCCAGCGAAACGCCCAAACAGATTGGGCTGTATTTGATGATGCTGGGACTTGCCGTTTTGTCGGGGCTTTCAAAAGTGCAGTCGGTTTCGCTGCCGCTTTCGATGTTGGCGATTGATTTGTGGCTGCGCCGCACGGATTACAAAAAAATGGCGTTGGAAAAAATCCTGTTTTTCGGCATTTCGATGAAAGTCGGTTTAACCAATTTAGAAACTTTGAAAATGGTCGGATCGACGGAGGATACTTTGACAAATTACACTTTTTTGGACAGATTACTGGTCGGGACGTACTCGTTTTTTACTTATTTATATAAATTGTTCGTGCCTGTTCCGATGTCGCCGATGTATCCATACGAAAGAAAATTGCCGACGATGGCCTACGTTTCGCCACTGATTTTTATCGCTTTTTGGGGATTTATTTTGTGGATGTGGCTGCGCAGCCAGAAAAACGAGGGTGGAAAATTTGTTGGCGAGGACGCCAACAAAGGCAATAATCTTGGTTTTTCGGTTTTCAATTCAAAAAATGATAGCTTGGTTTGGGTGTTCGGCGCGTTGTTTTTCATGTTCAATGTGATGTTCGTTTTGCAAGTTTTCGCGGCGGGGCAGGGTTATTTGGCCGACCGTTTTACTTATGTTGCGTACTTCGGTTTCTTTTTCGTGGCGGCTTATTTTTTCGAAAAATACAGGACGAGCGTGCGTTTTGGCAATTTGACAAATGGTTTTGCGGGACTGTTTTTACTTTTTTTCGCGGTGATGACTTTTAATCAAATCAAGATTTGGCAAAATGGCGGCACGTTGTGGACGCACGTTGCGGAATTGGAAGGCAAAACGATTTCACTTTGCTGGGGCAACCGGGCGCAGTATTATCGAGACCAGGGCGATTTTGAAAAGGCGATGGCCGATTATTCGACTGCAATCAGCGTTTCGCCGAATCGACAAGATCATTTGAACAGTCGTGGCAAGACGTATTTTGATGCCGCGATGTCGGGAAAATACAAAGGTCGGGAAAGGGAATTGACCGAAAAAGCCATCGCAGATTATCGAAATGCGTTGACAAAAGATATCGCAAAACCGAAAGATCGCTCCGAAACGCAAGCGAATTTGGGCGCGGCACTCGCAGCGAGCGGGCAATTTGGGCCAGCAATTCAAGAATTATCGAAAGCGATTGAAATTGACCCGACCAACAAAAATGCCTATTTGAACCGTTCTCTCGCGTTTTTCAGCACCCAACAATATGCGAGAGCGGTGGAAGATTACACCAAAATTTTGGAAATCGAACCGCGAAACGCCAATATTTGGTACGAACGCGGCCTTTGCAAAAATGGAATCCAACAATATCAAAGTGCCGTGGAAGATTTCAACAAAGCAATTTCGCTCGATCCGGGGCTCGGTTTGGCCTATTTGGAAAGGGCAAAAGCCAAATTTTCGCTCGGCGATCAAGCCGGCGCACGTGCAGATGCCCAAAAAGCGGTGCAGTTAAAAGTGAAATTGAACGAGCGGGAACGGGCAGCTTTTGGTCTGTAAAACTTGGACTTTGGACAGCGATTTAACTTTACCCAATGAAATCACACATCCGTTTGGCTGTCGATGCCGTCGTTTTCGGGTACAGCGAGCAGCAATTGCAATTGCTTTTGGTGCGCCGAAAAATCCAACCGTTCAAAGGTGAATGGGCTTTGCCGGGCGGTTTTGTGCTGCCCGGCGAGTCGCTCGAACAAGCCGTCGAACGCGAACTGCGCGAAGAAACCGGCGCGCAAATTAATTACCTCGAACAATTGTATACTTTCGGCCTGCCCGACCGCGATCCCCGCCAACACGTGGTTTCGGTGGCTTATTTTGCCCTCGTCAATCCCGGCCAGTTTCATATTTTGGCGGCAACGGATGCTGCGGAAGCAGGCTGGTTTTCGTTTGAAAATCTACCAAAACTGGCTTTCGACCATGAAAAAATTGCAAAATATGCACTCGAACGGCTGCGCGGAAAATTGACCTACGAACCCATCGGACTCAATTTATTGGACAAAGATTTCCGTTTTTCAGACCTCGAAAAATTGTACGAATCCATCCTCGGTCGTGAAATTGACCGACGCAACTTCCGCAAAAAATTTCTCAGTTTTGGCATTTTGGATGAAATCAACGTCCAACACAGCGGGCAAAAAGGCAGGCCGGGCACGCTGTTTCGGTTCGATGAAAAAAAATATCATGCTTTGAAAAAGCAAGGGTTTTTGTTTGAAATAAAGTAATGAAATAAGTTGTTGGCGGCCTCGCCACCAACTTTTTCGATGCTTGCTCCCCCACCCCGCATTTTCCATAAATTTTATGGCTCAATTATGATTTCAAGTTGTTGTTTTTAAAAACCCAGTTTTGTCGTGTTTTTTGTCATTCAGGAGGAATCCGTCTCCACCCAGTTTGACCTTGTTTTTACCGTATTTATATTTTATATCTTATTGAAAATCAATTTTTTAAAACAAAAAACGCGACAGAAATTGGGTGGAGACGGATTCCTCCTGAATGACAAAAAACACGACAAAACTGGGTTTTTAAAAACAACAACTTGAAATCATAATTGAGCCAATTTTATTTGAAAAAATATTTTGTGTAAATTTTACGCAAAATATTTGGAGGTTAAATTTTTGCGCCCATAAATTTGCGTATAAATTACACAAAATGCTTTTTCTCAATTTATCATCAGCACTCCAAAGGACTCCGGCTATTCCGTTCGAATCCTTTATTTTCAATGGCGGAGAGCCGCACCTCAAAATTTCCCCGGCGGCATTGGCGGCCATTGACACCAGCAAAACGCCCGTTTGCATCACCGTTCAGGCACGTTCCAGCAACGATATTGTGTTGGTTCTTTTGGCTGCCGACGCGCTGCGACGCTTGGGTTTTCGCGAAATCGAATTGTTCATCCCATATTTTCCGGCGGCGCGGCAGGACAGGGTGATGGTTCCCGGCGAACCGCTCAGCGTAAAAGTTTTTTCAACGATGATAAATGCCGCTGGTTTTCAAAAAACCACTGTTTTTGACCCGCATTCCGAGGTCACGCCGGCCTTGATTGACCATTGCCGGACGATCAGCAATCATGATTTTATCCGAAATGTCGTCGCGCAAATTGCCGATGCCGACCGATTGACTTTGGTCGCACCCGATGCCGGTTCAGCCAAAAAAATCCACCACCTCGCCGCCGCGCTCGGCTGGGAAAGGGTCGTGCAGTGCGATAAAATTCGAGAATTGAGCACGGGTAAATTGTCGGGTGCGCAAGTTTTTTCCGATGACCTCGGCGGGGCGGACTGCCTGGTCGTGGATGACATTTGCGACGGTGGCGGCACGTTTATTCAATTGGCTGCCGCGCTCCGCGAAAAAAATGCGGGTCGCTTGTTTTTGGCCGTCAGTCATGGCATTTTTAGTCGAGGAACGGAGATTTTGACGGCTCATTTTGAACAGATTTTTACAACCGATTCCTTTTTCAACGGCGTTGAAAATGAACGAGTTAGCGTTTTTAAATTGAAATTTTAAATCTCCAAAAGCATCAATCCAAAAAAAATGAAACACCATTTTCTGCACCCCGAAAACGTTTTTCAGCGATTGCTTTTGGAGTACAAAAAATACGGCTCCATCGTGGTGGCCGTCGATTTTGACAACACGATTTTTGATTTTCACCAAAATGGTTTGGACTGCGGCGAGGTCATCGAATTGATTCAAAAATTGAAAAACATCGGTTGTCAAATTGTCATCTGGACAGCTTCGGAAGACGATGATTTTATCAAAAAATATTGCGCCGAACAGGGCATCAACTTTGACCTTTTGAACGAAAACCCGCCGTTTTTTCAATCAAAAAGTCGCAAAATTTACTACAACGAACTGCTCGACGACCGCGCCGGACTTGCCGAAAGTTACGATCGGCTGAACCGGTTGGTTGAAACGGTTTCGAAAAACAACCTCAATTTCTCAAATTAAAAATTTCAAAAAAAATGAATCCGATTCATCTCACCGATGGTTACAAAGTGGACCACCGCAGCCAATATCCAACCGGCACGAGCCTTGTTTATGCCAATTTGACACCGCGAAAAAGTCGGATGCCGGGCGTGGAAAGTGTCGTGTTTTTTGGTTTGCAATACGCCATCAAAAAATATTTGATAGCCGACTTTGACCAACATTTTTTTTCAAAACCAAAAGACGAAGTGCTGGCAAAATACAAACGCCGCATCGAAACTTACCTCGGCCCCGGGGCAATTACCTACGAACACATTGCAGCGTTGCATGATTTGGGCTATTTGCCGCTCGAAATTCGTGCGCTGCCGGAGGGAACTCGCGTGCCGATGCGGGTGCCGATGTTTACCATCCACAACACGATTGGGGAGTTTTTTTGGTTAACAAATTTTCTCGAAACCTTGCTTTCGGCGGCTTTGTGGTTGCCTTGCACGAGTGCCACGACGGCTGCCGAATACCGCATTTTGCTCGATGAATTTGCCAAAATGACAGGCACCGACCCGGCGTTTGTCGGTTGGCAGGGGCATGATTTTAGTTTTCGCGGGATGGCTGGTTTGGAGGCGGCGATGATGAGCGGGGCGGCGCATTTGTTGAGTTTCAGCGGGACGGACAGCATCCCGGCGATTGATTTTTTGGAAGAATTTTACCATGCCGACGCCGATTTGGAACTTATCGGAGGCAGCGTGCCGGCGACGGAACATTCCGTGATGTGCATGGGCACGCAGGATGGCGAAATCGCTACTTTTCGGCGGTTGATTGAAGAAATTTACCCGCGCGGCATCGTTTCGATTGTGTCGGATACTTGGGATTTTTGGCAGGTCATCACCGAATTTATTCCTTTTTTAAAACCTGAAATTTTGCGGCGGGACGGAAAAGTTGTCATTCGTCCAGATTCCGGCGACCCGGTTCACATCATTTGCGGCGACCCCGATGCCGAACCCGGCAGCCCCGAAAATAAAGGCGCGGTGGAATGTCTTTGGGAAACTTTCGGCGGCACGGTCACGGCGCAGGGCTTTAAAATGCTCGACCCGCACATCGGTGTAATTTATGGCGACAGCATCACGCTGGAACGATGCCGGGCGATTTGCGAACGGCTGGCGGCCAAAGGTTTTGCCTCCGGAAATGTGGTTTTTGGCATCGGTTCGTACACTTATCAATACGTCACCCGCGATACTTTTGGTTTTGCGATGAAAGCAACTTACGGCCAAGTGAACGGCGAAGGTCGCGCCATTTTCAAAGACCCAAAAACGGACGATGGCGCAAAACGCAGCGCGCGCGGCTTGTTGCGGGTGGATTTGGACGATGAAACTGGCATTTTAAAATTGACAGACAATTGTACTTGGGAACAGGCCTGCGGCGGTTTGATGCAACCCGTTTTTCGAGATGGTGAAATGTTGCGCGAGTGCACTTTGGTAGAAATTAGAAATCGGTTATTTGCAAAAAATTAAATCGGAAATGGCTATTTTTATATTATACTATTTTGAATTAAAATCTGGATGCATAAAAAAATTGATTAAAAAAAAGTTTAAATCAGGTGCAATTAATCAAAAAAAGTGCCGATGCCTTGGCAGGTTTGACGAAAGAAAAGGGTGAATGACAATCAAGTAATTTGGGTTTTCGGCATTTTGCGAAAGTCCTAGGATAAAAAAATCGCGAGAATCCGAAAAATCCGTGTCATCCGCGCTCCAATCCTTCCCAGTTTACTTCATCCAAAAAACCTGCGGTTTCCCATGATTGTTGGCCACCAAAACCATCCGTCGTCCACCCGCCCCGCGCAGCAAAACCAAATCACGCGCCTCGCCCATCGCCCAAAAACCAGTTGAAGTATTTTCCAAAAATTCAAATTGTCCCGTTCCATTTCCTGTCAAAAAACAGCCGTTCGAGGCATCGCAGCGGTTCGTTTCAACTTCAAAACCGTATTTATTTCCAGCCAACAGAATGTCCGCACGCCCGTCGCCCGAAAAATCACCGACCAAAATGCCTTGAACCGGGGCAGTTTGCGCGGCGTTCGGCAGTTTTCGTTGGACAAATTTCCCGTTTTGATTTTCAAACCAGCACGTTTCGAGGGTCGCGGCGGAAAGTTTTAGGGCGGTTTCGAGGCCTTCTTTTTCAAAAATTTCCTGCACCGTCGCGTTCGCGTAATCTTTGGCAAACAGGAATTTTTTCTTCAATTTCGGGATGATTTTGTTCAGCAAATCTTGCTGGACAATCGGGTAATCTTTCCCATTTTCGGCAAAAGTCACGATGGGGTCGAGTTGCCCATTTCCATCAAAATCTTTGGCAAAAACCTGCATCGGATATTTTTCGGAAGCCACAAAACGGGTGTTCAAACCCAAATTTCCGGCCACCAAATCGAGGTCGCCATCGCCATCGAGGTCGGCGGCGGCGAGGCGATTCCACAAACCGGTCGTGTTTTCGAGGCCAAAATTTTTGGTCTGGTTTTGAAATTTTCCGCCCGAATATTTGAAAATCGAAACCGGCATCCACTCCCCGCAGACCACCAATTCGAGTGCCGGGTCGCTGTCCACATTTTCAAAAATCAAATCCGTGACCATGCCGCAGCGTTCAAAATCGGGCGAAACGCCGGCGGTTGCATCGGAAAAACGGCCTTTCCCATCATTTTCCAAAATGAAACTGCGCGGTGCGAGCGGCCAATTGTTGGGCAAAACGCGCCCGCCGAGAAACAAATCGAGGTCTCCGTCGCCGTCAAAATCGTGCGCGGCGGCACGCCCGCCGACTTCCCGAATTTCTGGAATCGCGCCGTTGGTTTTTGAAAAATTGCCTCGTCCGTCGTTCAAATAAAGTCGCGGTTGCCAAGCAATCGGCGCGGTCGCTTCCGCCCCGCCGCTGACCACGAATAAATCGGCATCGCGGTCGCCGTCGGCATCGAAAAAAACGGCACCGTGGTCTTCGTAAATTTTTTCATTTTCAAAAAGTTGGGTGTTCGTTTTTTGAAATTTTTTGCCATTGTTTGCGTCCTCGCCAACAATTTGGACAAACAGCGCGGCGGGGCTGTCAAATGAATTTCCCACAAAAAAATCATCCAAACCATCGCCGTTCACATCGCCGACGGCAGCGAACGGGCCGAGTTCGGTGGTTTTCCACGGGTTCAGTTGCCAACGTTCAAAATCGTTGAATTTGTTCTCGACGTGCGTCCAATCCAAACCAGATTGGTCTGTTTTTTCAACAAAAAAACTGGCGGTCGGCACGGCTGCAAGATGCGAAACGTAGCCCGTGGCATCTGAATATTTTAAGGTAAGTCGTTGATTTGCAGCAATATCTGTCAAAGTTTGGGTTTTCCCGTCCGGCCAGCGGACGACCAATTTTTCCACTTTTTCATTTTTTCCCAAACCAAAATGCAGCAGGTGTTCGACCGAGGAAAAAATGCCGTGGGTGGGGTTTTGTTCGAGATATTGCGTTTTTCCACCCGTGAAAATCATGGCCGAAGCACTGACGGCGAACGGATTTTTGGCGTCGCCCACCAATTTTATCTGTAAAAAATTGCCCGCGTTTTTTTCCCGGCTCAAATTTTTATAAATAAAAGCAGGATCTTCGAGGTTGTTCGTCACCAGTTCGAGGTCGCCGTCGTTGTCCAAATCTGCCCAAACCGAACCGAGCGACCACGACGCAGGCATGGTTTGCCACTCGCCGGAAACATCGGAAAACTGCCAATTTCCCATGTTTTTGAACATGAAATTCCGAGGTTTGTACGTCGGCAGCAGGTTCAAGAAATCGTCCAAATTTTTAAAAACATCGCGCGGGTGCTTGCCTTTTGACTTCAAATCTTCGAGGGTAAATTTCAAAAAATCGCGATCGGTGATCTCCCGGCGATAGCCGTTCGTGATGTGCATATCTTTCCAACCGTCGTTGTCGGCATCGAAAAGTAGGCCGCTCCACGACCAATCGGTTTGAAAAACACCGGCCAAACAACCGATTTCGCTAAAAGTATTATTTCCATTATTTCGTTGCAAAACATTGCGAACTACCGGTTCAAAATATCCATTTGCCATCAAAGACGAATATTGTGATTCGGTCAACGTGCCCTGAAAAATTTTCCGACGGTAATTTGTCGCGCCCAACATATCAATGCCGAGCAAATCCACCAGCCCGTCGTTGTCAAAATCGGTCAAATCCGTGCCCATCGTGTGCTCCGAAGTGTGGCGAAAATATTTGCCCAACTGGTTTTCAAACCGCCCGTTTTTTTGATTGATGTACAACATGTCGGGCTGGATAAAATCGTTCCCACAATACACATCCGGCCAGCCGTCGCGGTTGAAATCGGTGACGGAAACCGACAGGCCGTAGCCAAAATTCCAGATGCCAGCGGCTTTTGAAACATCGGTGAAACCACCTTTTCCGTTCGACTTCGCTCCCGAACCGCCATCGGTCGGCGGCCCGTCATTTCGGTACAACCTGTCGGAGTCAAACGCTGTTTTTGGCTCCAAAACAGGCCGTAAATTGCCTTTTTCATCCCTTTTTGATTCAATCGCTACGCTCAAACTGCCATTCACCGGGTGATTTAAAAGGTACAAATCGAGGTCGCCGTCGCCGTCAAAATCAAAAAAATTGGCTCCGGTCGAGGCCGATTTGTCGTCCAAACCGTACCGTTTTGACTCCTCCGAAAACGTGGGGATCGGAAAACCGGCAGCGTCTTTTTTCACACCTTTATTAATGTACAGCCGGTTTCGGCGCGCCTCGTTGACCACCGAACCGCTCCGACAAATATAAATATCGAGCAATCCGTCGGCGTTCACATCGGCCATCGTGACCGCCGTTTCGAAGCCGTCGGGCGAGGCGAGGCCGGATTCGAGGGTCGCGTCGCGGAATTTCAAATTGCCTAAATTTAGGTAAAGCCGATTCGTGTCATCGCAGGAAACAAAGTACAAATCCTGCAAGCCGTCGCCGTTGAAATCGGCCACGCCGACGCCGCCGCCGTTGTATTTATTCAAGTTTGTGGCGATGTTGTCGTCGTAAGTTTCGCGAATGACATTTTTGAAATCCACGCCAGTTTCCGCCGGGGAAAGCAGTTGCAAAATCGGGTCGGTGGCGGTTTTTGTTTCTTCCACGAGGTTGGTTGGCTCGTATTTTCCGTCGTTTTTGCAGGAAAAAAAGAGAACGAGGCAGGCGGCGAGGTGGGCAGTTTTGAAAAAATTGGACATCATTTTTAATTGAAATTTTCCCAGAAATTGGGGAAATGGATTGGACGGCAAAAATATCACGGCTTGCCCACGTTGCCCATGTTTACGAAACTTTAAAAGTTTCGTAAACATCCCCAATTTTGCGGCATGACTTATTTTGAAAAAAACGCCCTTTTCCCTCCCCTAATTTCACAAAAACCGGCGGCCAATTTGTCGCTCGTCGTGACGATTCCGTGCCACGACGAGCCGGATTTGCTGCGCACTTTGAATTCAATTTCAAATTGTGATTTGCCAAAAAACGCAGCAACCGAGGTCATCGTCGTCATCAATTCATCAGAAAATGCAGATGAAAATTTGAAAAAACGGAACGCCGCAACCGTCGAAATTGCCAAAAAATGGGCCGCCGAAAACTCAAAAACCGGCCTCGATTTTCACATTTTGCACTGCCCAAATTTACCCAAAAAACATGCGGGCGTCGGTCTCGCCCGAAAAATTGCGATGGACGAAGCCGCCCGGCGTTTCGATGAAATTGGCAATTCGCGGGGCATCATTGTTTGTCTCGACGCGGATAGTTTGGTGAAAATCAATTATTTGCAAGCCATTTTTGAGTTTTTTGAAAAACATCCATCTTGCCCGGCGGCCTCGATTTATTACGAACACCCGCTCGACGGCACGGATTTTTCCCCAGAAATTTATGAAGCAATCACGAAATACGAATTGCATTTGCGGTTTTATGTCCATGCGTTGCGACGGGCAGGTTTGCCGACAGCGGTGCAAACGGTCGGTTCGGCGATGGCCGTTCGTTCGGAAAATTATCAATCGCAGGGCGGGATGAACCGTCGGCAGGCGGGCGAGGATTTTTATTTTTTGCACAAATTCACGCCGCTTGCTGGTTTCGGAGAAATTACCACGACGACCGTGATTCCGTCGCCCCGGACGTCGCACCGCGTGCCATTTGGGACTGGAAAAGCGGTGGGCGAAATCATTTCCGGGAAGCCGTTTTTGACTTATTCGCCATTGATTTTCAATGATTTAGAAGTTTTTTTTGGAAAAATTGATGATTTTTTTTGTCATTCAGGAGGAATCCGTCCAAGTCCATTGCCTACCCAAAACACGGACGGATTCCTACTGAATGACAAAAAAAACCTGCCGGCAAGTGTTTTTTCATTTTTGGAAAAGGAAAATTTCGAGGAAAAACTGCTGGAAATCAAGTCGAACACCGCCACGCCGGATGCTTTTCGGAAGCGGTTTTTTCGGTGGTTCGACGCGTTTTTGGCGATGAAATTTGTGCACCACGCCCGCGACCATTTTTACCCAAATGTTGCGGTGGAAGATGCGGCATCTTCATTTTTGGGCTTGCCGCCGGGGCAAAATGCGCGGGATTTGTTGTTGATTTTCAGGGAGTTGGATAAAAAACTATGAACTATGAACTATGAACTATGAACTATGAACGATGAACGATAAACGATAAACGATAAACTATGAACAACTCGTGGGTTCATAGTTTATCGTTCATAGTTCATAGTTCAATGAAGTGCAGCCCGAATTTCGAGGTTTTTCACAATCTCGCCTTCCTGTTCGTTGAACCAATTCAAGCGGTCGTACACTTCTTTTTCGGTGAAATAATTCAAAGCCATGTTGACGTACAAATTGCCATGCTTGGCTTCCGAAACCCACAGCATTTTGTAAAAACGTTTCAAATCAGGCTCGGTCAGGGCTTCTTCGACCAGTCGAAAACGTTCCGCACCCCGCGACTCGACCACCGAACCGATGCACAAACGATCCAAAAAATGTTCCTCGCGGCCAGTCCGGCGCAATTTCATGATGTTTTCGATGTATAAATCTTTCGGGATGACGTGCGCCAATTTCAGGCCCCGCGCCGCCATGACTTCGTAAACCAATTTGAAATGCTCCATTTCTTCGAGCGCGGTTTCGATCAATTCGGGGATGATTTCCGTGCGGTCAGGATATTTTGCGACCATCGACATCGCAAAACCGCTTGCTTTTCGCTCGCAATCGGCGTGGTCTTGCAAAAAAGCATCGAAATCGGCCATGACGGCTTCGATCCAAGCGGGGGGCGAAGGGATGGTGAGTGGAAGATTGCGTTTCAAATTTTTATTAAATTTTAATTTTTAAATTTCTATTTATTTCCAAAATTTAACCCAACTCCAACGGTAATTTCAGCAGAACCGAGATGTTTCACCCGCTGCTTTCCGAGGCTTGTTTTGATGCTCGTGCCCTGATAATGGTGCAGGTTTCCGGCAACGAAAAGTACAAAACGATTGAAAAAAGCAGCATCCATCCGAGCAATCGCCGTTGCGCCAAAACCGACGGGCGAATATCCGGAAAGCGTGTACCACGGCTTTTCAACCGACAAATCGGGCCTGTCCTGAAATTTCACATCGGCCACCGTCACGCCAGCGCTTCCAGAAAAATCTGCAGCCAAATTGAACCATCGGTTTCCGAAAATTTCACGTTGAACCGCCAAACCAAATTCGAGTGCCGTCGGTGCTTCCAATTTGAAACCGTTCGCGTCGGGGCGAAATTTTTGTTTCATCAAAAGGAAAGTGTAGGCCACGTTTCCACTTTTTCGAATTTGGATTTGCAAAAAATTGTCGGGTTCGTCAATCGAAAACCGGGTGTCGCCGAAGTACGGTGTGTTGTAATATTTCACTTTTTGACTGCCGTAAATCGAGCGCAAAAATGGGGCGGTTTCGACATTTCCGGGCGTCGTTCCGTACCGGATCCTGAATTTAGGGATTTTGTATTTTTTAAAATTTGAGCCCGAAGAATCTGGATTTTCAGTTTTGAAAACGATTTGATTTGTGTTTTTTTTAAAAAATAAAGATTCAAAATTGCCACAAAATCCTTTCAAATTCAGTCCAAAAATTAGGTGGAAAATTAGAATTGTCGGGGTGAATTTGGGTTGGGTTTTCAATTTTTCGAGTTTTAAAATTTAAAAATGCTGGCGCAAAATTGGCATTTTGATTTTGAAAAATGGCAACCCAAAAAAATAACCGGGCGAACTTCGACAGTTGCCCGGTTATTTTCAAATTTTAAAAACTTCAAACCGCCTCGATTTTATTTTGCTTTTTCGGTCGCTGCGGGCACGGCTTTTACCAATTTTTCAGCAATCGCCTCGGCAGCCTGCCGGCCACTTTGCGCAGCACCATTCATGTATCCCGAAAAATCGCCGCCGCAATGTTCGCCGGCAAAAAAGATATTTCCGACCGGAACTTGTTCCATGCCGATGATGGTCGTGTACTGCCCAGGCCGCGCGCAAACGTAACTTCCGAGGTTGTGCGGGTAGGTTGGCCAATGCATCCGCGCCACTTTTCCGTTAAAATTGGCGACAGAACCCGGGAAAATCTTCTCCCATTTTGGCAAATAAATATCCTTTTGCGACTCCGGCGAGCCTTCGCCGACCTTGATTCCGTTCGGGCCGCCGAACAAAATCGAGAGGCCAGCCGCGCCGTCGTCGGGCGTTTGGAGTTGCGCGTTGTCCCAGCCGTTGTTCACGCCGTTGTCGGAATAGACGATCCCGGCGTAGCCTTTTTTGCGCCAGTGGTGCGTTTTTTGGCCAATCATCAGTTTGGCGTTCGTGCCGTAACCAAGTTCGCGGATGCTTTTTAATTTGAGTTCCGGGAAATTTAGACCCGACAAATCCATTTGCCGCAGGCGGGTGAACGGCAGGGCGAGCACCAAATAATCGCACTCGACAGGCGTTGGATTTCCTTTAAAATTGAGCAAATAACCACCTTTTTGGTTCATTTTCAACCCTTCCAAAGTCTGGTTGAGTTTGATGTTTTCGGGGTATTTTTTGGCGATGGAATCGGGGATCCGCATGTTTCCGCCGCGTGCTTTGTACCGTTCGTCGCTCTCGCCAAACCACTCGACCTTACCATTTTCGGTGTCCGGTGAAATTAAAATGACCAAATTCATGCCCGATTGTTCGGTCGGCGCGAGGCCGTATTCCGATTCGTAACAGACTTCAATCAAGCGTTTTGCCCAACCTTTCGCGCCGATGCTGGCCAAATATTGCGACAAATTCATGTTGTCGATTGCTTTTGCGCGGGCGTCGGTGGTCGTGTAATTGACCACTTCGGGCATCGCGTCGATATCGGCTTTGAGTTTTGGCGCGAATTTTCGAAATTCTTTGACCACCTCTTTCAGCGAGCGGAGTTTTCCTTCAAAATAAAAAGCCTCGGTTTTCAATTTTGCCTCGGATTCCTGGGCGTAGTCAATCAATTCGATCTCAAATTCTTTGGCCAAAGCCCACATGTCGGCGTGGTTCGTGTCGATAAATTCTGCGCCAAATTCTGCCCAAGTTCCCGGCCCCATCGCTTCCTGCACCGAAAAAATGCGCCCGCTCGTCCGGCCAGACGATTCGTAAATCGTGGCTTCGATGCCCGCTTTTTTCAAATTATGGAGTGCGTTCAGCCCGGCCATGCCTGCGCCGATGATGGCGATTCGCGGCGGGGCGGGTTTTTCTGCACCTGTTTTCGGTGCGTTTTGACAACTCAAAAGATAATTTGAAATGCCCAAAGCGACGAGCGCACCGCCCGTGTTTTTCAAAAAACGCCGCCGGTCGATCAGTCGTTTTTCCATTTCGATGTCCATGAATTCGTCGGTGGAAAGTCCCGATTTTTCGGCTTCCATCGCAAGGCCGAGGGCTCGGCGGATGGACGACAAGAGTGGAGTCTTGACAAATTTTGCCATGTTTTAAGATTGTTTTTGATGAAAAAATTGGAATTTTTGCCCTTGCCCCATCAAAAAACAGACTCAGAAGAAATGTATTGGTTTCACGGTTTGTCGAGCAGTATCTTCAAACTACTTTTTTCAAATGATTAAATGGAGGAGCAAGGATTTGCTGGAAAGGTAAGATGGGTTAAATTTTTTATCCAATTTTCACCCCAATTATTTTAGATTGGCAAATAAAAAAGTTGTCAAAATCCAGTAGTTTTGTCTCGTTAAAAATCCAAATTTCATTCACCATTTCAAACTGAAAAATATGTCTAAAATCTTTCTTTCCATCGCAGCATTTGTCGTTTTGGGTTTGTTTTCTTGCCAAAAAGACACTGAAATCACCCCAAATTTTCAAGTCGTGCAACCGACTGAACAATCGGATTTGTTCAATAATTGGTCGTTCAAAAGCCAAGGTGAAAACGTGTCGGTGAGTATTTTTCTTCCGTTTTCGCAAATGGCGGACGCACGTTCGAGCATCCAAATTCTGGCCAGTGGACGGGTTGTGGAAACCTATTTTAACAATAATTACAGCAATCAATGCCCAAGCGGTTCGAATAATTGCGGTTCGTGCGGCGGTTGCGGATCCAGTTCACATTCGGATTCCATCATCGAAGGCACTTGGAAAAAGGAAAAAAATAGTGTCGGGCAAGATGTTTTGACGATGACTTTTGCCAACAATCAAATCGTAAAATGGACGGTGGTCGAGTTGAAAAAAAATGAATTGAAAGTGATTGTGGAATAATTTTTTTGATTTCACAGAGGCTCAC
>JANNMS010000039.1:0-10446 GCA_031398055.1 Saprospirales bacterium
AATGGACATGCACGAGAAATCACGAAGGGATTTTATGTAAAAACTCGCGCCTGAAAACATAAAATCCCTTCGGGATTTGAGGAAAATGCCCTTGCTCTGAGCTATAAACATAGATTCCCTTCGGGAATGGATTTTAATGCGTTTGACCTGATCCCGACGGGGTGGCTTTGGTAACATCGGAGGGCAAATTTTTTTTCAAAACCTTTCCTTCTCAAACGGTGACATTTTTTCAAAAAAAACCACAAACCCATTGTTACCAATTTTGCTATTTTTGGATAACTGTATTCAAGTGAATCAAAAATGATTCGCTCAACCTTTCGCAAATCAAATTTTTTCTCTAAACCCAAAATATTTTACAGCATGCAAAATCAACGTTTTTATCTCGCACCATTTTTTATTTTCATTTTTTCATTTTGCTTTTTTTTGGAAAATACAAGCACAGGAACGCGGCATGGGACTCGTTTTTGACGAAAAAGAATATCAAAAACTGCCCCTCGCTGAGCCAAAATTGCGCTCCCGATCCTCGAATTGGACGGAGATTTCCAAAAAATCGCTGCGGAGCGATTTGCAAATTCCGGTGCTCGACCAAGGTCCGCAGGGTTCGTGCACGGCTTTTGCAACGGTTCAGGCCGCTGCTATCCAATATCGGATTTACATGAACCGAAAATGCAAGGTTTCCTTGCCGGTTGATACTTTTTCGGCATCGTTCATTTACAATCAATCCAAAATTACCGACTACTGGCAGGGGCCGTTCCTGAAATTTGCTTTGCAGTACCTCAAAGACGGCATTTGTTTTGACCGCGTTTTTCCATACGACCCGACCGATTGCGAAAAAGAACCCGATGCCCAAGTCAAAGCCGTTGCTGCCGATTTGGACATTTGGGATTATGAACGGATTTTTCCTACAAAAAGAGAAGCATTGGCCAGTGAAAACCTTGAAAATGACAAAATAAACGCCATCATCAATACTTTGGAAACCAACCGCCCAGTGATTGTCGGGTCGTGGGTGCCCCTCGATTTTATGAATTTAAACAAAGAAACTGCTTGCGATTGGAAGCCCAACATTGAACTAATCAGTCTGGGTTTGGTGCCGATTGGCGGTCACGCGATGGTCGTGACGGGTTACGACAACACCACCCGGAAGTTTGAATTGCTCAATTCGTGGAGCAAGGATTGGGGCTGCGATGGCTATGCCTACGTCAATTATGATGACTTTGTTTACCTCACGTCGGAGGCATTTGCCTTGAAAATTGTCAAACCAGTGGACTGCCCGCCGAAATAGTTATTAGTTATCGGTTATTGGTGGGCGTAACCTTTTGAAAATCAAACTTTTACATCCTCTTTTCAATTTCAAAATTTTTAAAAAAAAATGAAAATCCCCTGCTTGCTCGCTGGGCTGTGCTGCGTTTTTACCACGGGTTTTGCCCAAAATCCGGCCCACGAATTGCCGTTTCCGCGCTATCATTTTCTTGATTTCAAAAAAAAGGAATCGGGTTTGGCGCGGGTCTGGCTGGATTCGAATCGGGTTGGTACTTGGGCCCCTGCGCTGGTCAAATCCTTCATCGAAATCCAGATTACTTCCGAAGTTGCAAACAGCACCAACCTTGATTTCTACCAGCCCACCCCCACACGCTGGTTCGACATTTCTGGAAAACTTTTGGGCAGCGGCAATCATATTAAATTGAACCCTTTCCAATTCGTGGCCAATCGTGATTCGTCCACAAAAAAACGGGATCCAAATGATGACATTTCCATCAAATTCTATCCATACCGCCAGTCTAATTTTAGGATTGACAGCCTGTTTATGCCAAGTGGCCGTTGGTTATTCTTTGCTGGGTCAAATGCGGATGGTTTGGATTCGATTGGCCAAAACCATGGACTGAGCAAACTTTTGGTTGGTGAAAATGCGGAAATGTATTCTGTTATGGTGCATGGCTACATTTTCGAAATTTGGAATTATTCACATTTTGCAGGCCTACCGTTGCCCAAAAGTGGTAAAGAAGAAGACACCCGAACATTTCAATACGCGGAATTTAACAAAAGACTTTTCCAACTTCCGATGAACACGGAGGCAAAATAGTTGGAAGCCTCGCGGAGAAATTACCGTTCGACGCGACTTTCGCTGGCCTACCCACCTTTCGCGGAAATTTTACGAAAATATGCCCAACTGCTTTCAGACTACCCAGACCCATTTCGACAAAAAGAACTGTTGGCCGATTGCCACACGGCCAAAAATTTGTTGAAAAATCCAACCGAAAGTTGGCAAGGCGAGTCACTTTATATTTTGGCAGAAACTTTCAGCCTGCTGGGCGAATTTGAGGAAAGCATTGAAATTTTGACTTGGGTCGAAAATCTGCAATATTCAAAAACTATTTTAGGCATGGCGAATTTGCAGCGCGAGTACCAAGCTTTGCACAACGAATTGACCAGAGCCCAAAAAAAGCAGGAGGCCGCCCAAGTTTTAGAGCAGTATTTTCAATTTTTTCAAAATGATTTGATTTGGAAAAAAATCTCGGACGACGAATTTGATCCGAAGACCGGAGATTTTATGAAAGGGAAACAAGATGCTTTGAAAAACAAGGCCACGGATTTGATAATCCGGTTGTACGATGCAAATCGGACGAGAGATGCAAAAAAAATCACGGAGATGTACTGGGCTGGGAGTTCGGCTGGGTCGTCCAATTTGTTCTTGGAAATGCTGGGATATTTTAATAATTAGCCCGAGTTGCGCGCCATGTTTGAGCAGGTGAAACGCGACTCAGAGGCTGCTGAATATGAATATTTGGATGAAAAATTTGAAAAACCAGTGGCCGACGTGCCCAAAACTGCGCCCGAAAAAACTGGATTTTTTCAAAATCAGCGGTGGATTTGGCTGGTGGGTTTGTTGATTTTGGGTGGTTTGGTTTGTTTTTTTTGGACAAAAAATTCAGGAACAGCACCTGTTCAGCCAGTTGAAACTCCAAAAGATACTCCGGCAGTGCAGCCAAATCCGACCCACGAAATTCAAAATTTGCAAACACCTTCTTCCGAAAAACCATCGCCCGAAACCCCAAAACCATCACCCGAAATCAAAAAAATCAAGCCGCCCCTTGCCCCCAAAAATCAGTCCTCTGACAATTTTAAAGAAAAAATTTATGCATCCGGCAGTGCAGTCAAGGATTCATTAAAAATTCAATTTGACCAAGTGGAACTGACTGAATGGTATTTGTTTTTGGCAAAAACATCTGAAAATGCAGGCGATGCGGATGCTTTCAAAAAGCAAATCGAAAAGGCCAGAAAAGAAAATTGGGCCAAAAAATATCAAAATCGTTTCGATTGGCTGTTGAACGAAAAGTAAGTTTTTTGCCTGTCAAAAATTTTAACCTTAAAAATTACCTCAAAAAGAGCGGACGTTTTTTAGTTTTGCCTCGATTTTACACAGTTTTTTTAGATTACAAATTGATTTACAATGAAGAACAAGTTAGTTATCTGGGGTACCAACGCACAAAATGAGAAGGTTTTGATTGCTGCCGAACTGCAACCCGAAACCAATAAAGTGCTGATTCACACTTTTCCGGAAGCCATCGCAAGCGACGATTTCGTGGACATTATGATGAAAGATTGGCGGGACGGCAAGGCAGTTGAATTCCCCGAGGGATTCTCAATTATCAACCGCGATTTGAACGCCGCCGAGTCTTTGCTGCCCGACGACCTCAAAGTTGACCGCACGGACATCATCAACCGCGCCCAAACCGAGTGGCATTTTGCGGTGCTTTCCTCGAAATTGAACGAGGCCTACCGCACCGAACTCGCCGAATTGCGCGAAAAAGTCGAGGCCATGTCGGCTTACGACAATGGGATGTGGGACAACTTGAAAAAGTTTTGGGACAAAGTTCAGATGCAAGTCCGCGAGCGGAATCTTTGGCGCGAACACGCCGACGATCTGCGAGACGGCATCAATGGCATGTTTGACCAATTGAAAGAACTCCGCTCGAAGGCCAACGACGAATTTACTGGCGTTTCCAAAAAGTTTTTTGATGAAATGTCCGCGTCGCTCGGAGCGATTGAAAATAAAATCGAGTCCGGAAATGCCCGGATGAACGTCATTTTTGACGACCTCAAAAACCTCCAACGCAAATATCGCGAAGGAAAAATGACCAACGAGCACCGCAACAAATTGTGGGACCGCCTCGACGGTGCATTTAAAAGAGCCAAAGAAAAACGTTTTGGCCCCGAGGCCAACGAAGGCTCGCCCGCCGACCGCCACAACCGCCGTTTGCAAGGTTTGGTCGAGGCCATTCGCCGGATGGAGGACAGCATTTACCGCGACGAAGACGAATTGGATTACCAAAGCAAGCGGATTGCCGCGAGCGAAGGCCAACTCGAAGCACAAATTCGTCAGGCAAAAATAAAATTGGTCGAAGAACGCATCGGTTCGAAACGGGTGAAACTCCAAGAAATGGTCGAGACCCGCGCCGAAGTCGAAAAACAAGCCGTTCAAGCCAAACAACGCGAAGAAAAACGCGTCGAAAAAGACGAAGAACGCCAAAAATTTCACGAGGCACGCGAAAAAATTAAGTCAAAAATTGACGCGCAGGCCACACATTTGAGCGACATCCATCCGCCGAAAAAGGACGAAAGCATCATCGAAACGGCTGGCACGATGCTCGGCGAAGTTTTTGAAAATGCCCTCGACACGATGAAAGCCGTCGCAAAAGTGGTCGGTGATAAAGCCGATGCCGCGATGGACAAAGCCGAAGCCGCCATCGAAAAGGCCAATGAAAAAGCAAAAGAGAAAGCCGAAAAATTGGCCGAAGACGATGACAAACCAAAATCTGAACAAACGATTTTGGAAAAAGCCGAAGGCCTTTTTGAATCGGTGAGCGGAAAAGTTGAAAGCGTGGTGGATGCGTTTTTTGGAGACGACGACAAAAAGAAAGACGAAGAGAAAGTAGAAAAAGTGGAAGTTGCAGAATCAGAAACTGCCAACGAAGTTGAAATAGTGGAAGTTGAAGAATCTGTCGTCGATGCCAACCCAAAACCGACCACCAAAACCAAAAAAGTGGTTGCTGAAACTGTTACTTCCGAGGAATCCGAAGATGTTCTCGAACTTCCGCCCGTCGAAAAAAGCAACGACGGCGAACCAGCAAAATAACTATAAACTATAAACGATGAACTTTCCCGTTCATAGTTCACCATTTATAGTTCATAGTTCTAAAAAAATCCTTAAGCGTGTTTTGATTTTTTAATACCGCCCTTGCGAAAGCCGGGGCGGTATGTTTTTGGGGAATTACGATTTTTTGATTTGCGATTTTCGATTGCCAAAACCAGCTGGAAGTCAAAAATTCAAATCGTTTTTTCTCAAAATTGGCATCGCCTCAAAATCGAAAACCGTAAATCTAAAGTCATAAATGTTTTACCACGAGACTCAAATCCGCGTCCGCTACGCCGAAACCGACAAAATGGGCTATCTTTATTATGGTAATTATGCCCAATATTTTGAAGTTGGCCGCGTCGAAGCCATCCGTTCGCTCGGTTTGAGTTACCGGGAAATGGAAGATGTGCATGGAATTTGGCTGCCCGTCGTGCATCTCGAACAGCGTTTTGTGCGCCCTGCTTTTTACGATGATTTGGTGACGGTTCGCTCAGAAATTCGGGAGTTGCCCAGCGAAAACATCGTTTTCCACGTTCAGGTATTTAATGAAAAGAAAAAATTGCTGAACGCCGGGCGCGTCCGTTTGTCTTTTTTTGATTCGAAAAATAAGAAAGTCGTGCCGTGCCCGGAGTTTTTGTTGGAAAAATTGAGACCGTTTTTCACTGAAAATTAACCACAAAGGCACATAAGAAAACATAAGTTTTAAGTTGAAAAAATCTTATGTTTTCTAATGTGCCTTTGTGGTTAAAAAATATGTGGTTCATGAAAAAGTTAGACAAATTACTGCTCACCAGTTTCATCGGCCCGTTCATCGTCGCCTTTTGCATCGCGTTATTTGTGTTGATTATGCAGTTTTTGTGGCTTTACATTGATGAAATCGCGGGCAAAGGCATCTCCATTTTTATCATGTTTGAACTGATTGCCTACCTCTCGGTCGCCACTTTTCCGATGGCTTTGCCGATTGCGGTTTTGATTGCCTCGGTCATGGTGATGGGTAATTTGTCGGAGCGGTACGAACTTTCGAGCATGAAATCGGCAGGCATTTCTTTGGTCAGAATCATGGCTCCGTTGATTATTTTTTGCGCGGGAGTTTCTTACTTTTCCTATTTCTGTTCCAATTATTTGATTCCGATTGCCAATCTGCAATTCAAATCACGGCTGTACGACATCCGAAAACAAAAACCCGCGCTGACCCTCGAAGCAGGTGTTTTTAATGAAGATTTTCGTCAATTCGTCATCCGAATCGGCTCAAAAGCAAGCGACGGCGAAACCATCGGCGATGTGATGATTGACGACCAAACTACCGCTGGACGCGTAAAATTTAACCAAATCCTCGCCGACAGCGGCCAAATGTTCACCACCGAAGACAAACATTTTTTCGTGATGAACCTCTTCGACGGCACGCAATATCAAGAACCCGCAGCCACCGGCCAAAATCAAAAACAGAAATACCCGTTCATTCGAACCAATTTCAAATCGTGGCAAAAAGTGTGGGATTTGCAAGAATTTGAGATGACATCCACCGACCAAAACAGGTTCAAAGACCAACGTTCGATGCTCACCATGCAGCAATTACGGGCAAATATGGACAGCCTCGAACGCACGATTGTTGAACAAAAAAGCGGCATCGCCACCGACCTTTTGCTTTTGGTCAATAAAAAAATCGAACCACCGAAACCCCAGCCCGCTCCAAAAATGGATGTCCAATTGGACAAAAAAACACCGAAACAGGCGAGTTCGACCGTCCGAAAAATCAAAAAAAATGCCCGATTGCGCACCCCAATAACCAATAACCAATTAACCAATAACCGAATAAATCCCGCGCCGCTGGCAAAAAATGATACGCTCGTCAAACAGATTTTGGACAAACCGCTGACCTCGTTTGCCAGTTTTATCGAAACTTTTCCAGCCGACCGACGCGAAAAATTACTGGAAACCGCCGCTGGAAGATTTCGCAGTGTGCCTGCGGTTTTTGACGGAAAAAAACAAACCACCGAGTCGCGCCGCACCGAATTGGTCAAAACGGGCTACGAATTGTTTACAAAATACTCGTTCGCACTGATTTGCCTGATATTTTTGTTCGTCGGCGCGCCGCTCGGCAGCATCATCCGAAAAGGCGGTTTTGGGTATTCATTGTTGGTCGCCATCATTTCATTTTCCGTTTTTATCACGCTGCTCGTCGCCTGCCGAAAATTGGCGGAGACTTTCATTTTGCCACCGTTTTGGGCAGCGATGATGCCTTGTTTGGTCATTATTCCAGTGGCTGCGATTTTGACCCGCCGGGCGATGAACGACCAACAAATTGTGATCGCCCTGCCCAGCGGTGTGCAGAAAGCAAATGCATGGTTTGTTTATAAGTTGATAAAATTAGCGAGGCGATTTGGGTTGGGCGATGTCGTTGAAAATTGGGAGAAAAAAAATGAAAAATGAAAATAGCCTTATCCATTTTTGCCATTTTGGGGCTGCTTGTTTTTTTTAAATTTTTTTCAAAAAATAATCAGCCAACAGCAAAATCGGCCTTGCAGAAACCGGCGACCGAAGATTTTTCGGCAAAAAACCAGTCTGCCGAAAATATTTCCACTCAAAATCTACCTGCCGAAAATTCCAGAATCAATTCACCGGGAAAAATAAACGGCCTGACTTTCGTCGCGCCGCCCGCTCCATTTTCGACCAATCCGATGCTCCCGATTCGAGAAATTGGGGCAAATTGGATAGCCGTCGTGCCGTATGCTTTTACAAAAAATGGCCAACCAAAAGTTTTTTACGATCCAAAAAGTAAAAAACATTGGTGGGGTGAAAACCCAGAAGGTGTGTCGGAAACCATCCGACTGGCCCACGAAAATGGCTTGAAAGTCATGCTCAAACCACAAGTTTGGGTGGGCGGAAGTTGGGTCGGTGCCCTGTTTTTTGAAAAACCGGAAGACAACGAGGCGTGGGAAAATGACTACGAAAAATACATCCTGTTTTTTGCCGAACTCGCTGAAAATCAGAAAGTTGAGATGTTTTGCATCGGCACGGAGTTCAATCAATTGGTGGCACGACGCCCCGATTTTTGGAAAAAACTGATTCAAAAAACACGAAAAATTTACACTGGAAAACTGACTTATTCTGCAAATTGGGACGACTGGGAACGCGTGCCTTTTTGGTCGGATTTGGATTTTATCGGCCTCGGCGGATATTTTCCACTCGTCGAATCCGACACGCCGTCGGTTGAAAAATTGGTCGAGGCGTGGCAACCGATTGTCGCTCGGCTCGAAAATCTGAGCCGCGAAAAAAATCGCCCGATTTTATTTTCAGAATACGGTTATTTGACGGTCGACAATTGTGGTTGGCGAAATTGGGAACTCGAAAAAGGCATCGAATCTCGAAAAATAAATCAGCAAGCGCAAGCCAATTGTCTCGAAGCGATGCATCAAGTTTTTCAAAAAAAAGATTGGTGGGCGGGTGGTTTTTTGTGGAAATGGTTTCCGGAAGGACAAGGCCACGAGGGATATTTTGAACGAGATTACACCCCGCAGGGCAAACTTTCGGAAAAGGTGTTGGCTGATTTTTTTAAATAAATGGAGTTCGAAATAAATTTCGAACAAACTTAAATTATTGATAGTGAATCTCTTGCCGTTGTTGGCGTCCTTGCCATAGCCGTCAGGTAAGAGTTTTAAAGGTGCGTAGCACCGCGATATTTGTAGAAAACGGAAGGGATTATCCCCAAAAGGTGCGTAGCACCGAAATATTTGAGGCCAGATATTCCGGTGCTACGCACCTCATGCACCTAATTTCTTCGGTTTTCTACAAATATCGCGGTGCTACGCGCCTTTAAACTTTTAACGTGACGGCTATGGCAAGGACGCCTACAACGAATTTTCTGAAATTTTACAACGGCAATAAAAGGTTGTTCGAAATAAATTTCGAACTCCAATAAATCTCAAATTCATGCAAAAATCGATTTTCATCGCCCTCGTTTTTCTACTTTTTCTGCCCAGTTTTTTAAAAAGTCAAAGCCCATGGACACGAAGCAAGGGTGGTTTTTTTGGGCAGGGCGGCTATCATTTTATCCCAACCTACGACCAAGTATTTGGCGAAAACGGAGAAAATTTTCAAGTGGATCGGCAACTTTCCGAATTCACTTTTCAAATTTATGGAGAATATGGTTTGGGTAAAAAAACGACTCTGATTGCATCGTTGCCGCTCCGAACGGTTCGGTCGGGCAAACAATTGGACCCATTTTCAAAAGTTGGCGAGGGAAAATTGACGGCCATTTCAAATACCCAAATTGGTTTGAAGCAAAAATTTTATGAAAAAAACGGCCTGTCTTTTTCCGGAATCCTTCGATTTGAACTGCCCACAAAAAAATACGACGATGCTACCGGACTGCGGATCGGCTACGATGCTACCACCATTTTGCCGATGGCGAGTGCCGGAATGGGGTATCGAAAAGTCTACTGGTTTGGCTACGCAGGTTATGGTTTTCGGGGAAATGGGTACAGTAATTTTGTAAATTTAGGCGGGGAAGTCGGTTTTCATGTCAAAAAAACTTGGCTGATTGGCTTTTCCGAAATTTTGAAATCTTCAAAAAATGGCAACATTCAACTGCCCGCCCGAAATCTTTGCACCTATTTTTATGTCAACGACCAGAGTTTTTGGTCATTCGGCGGGAAAGTGATTTTTGAATACAGCCAATTTTGGGGTGCAGTGGCGAGTTTTGCAGGCGTGTTTTCGGCGGAAAATTTGCCAGTGTCGCCGGGGCTCGGATTTGGTGTTTATTTCAAATGGGATTAAAATCTTTCAAAATAAATATTTTATGAAAAAATTTATACTGCTTAAAATTTCGCTTTTTGCCTTTCTTTTTTCTGCAAAAAGTCAAAATTTGAACACCAATTTTCGTTCAATGCTCAGTTACCCGAATGAAACGCTGGCGAATGTTTGGGGATATTGGACTGCCGAAAAAGAATACGCCCTTGTCGGGGCGGCAAAAGGGATGTCAATTGTGGACATCACTGACCCCGTGAACCCAGTGAAAATTGTCCAAATTCCTGGGCCGAACAATTTGTGGAAAGAAATCAAAACGTTTCAACATTTTGCCTACGTCGTTTCTGAAGGTGGTTTTGGGGTGCAAATCATTGATTTGCAAAACCTTCCGTCGGCAAATTTGCCTTACAAAAGTTACAAAGGCGATGGCGCGATTTTGAATACTTTGAACAAGGCGCACGCGCTGCATATCGACACGGAAGGCGGGTTTTTGTATGTCTACGGTTCGAATTTGTACGGCGGTGGGCCGGTCATTTTGAATCTTTTGCCCGACCCGTGGAACCCTG
>JANNMS010000043.1:0-20911 GCA_031398055.1 Saprospirales bacterium
TCATTTTTTCAAAACTCAGAATTCATTTCAAAGAACGTATCCAACCATATCTAAACCACATTTAAAAATTTTTAAAATTTTAAAAAAAATGTTGTTGTTGTTGTTGTTCTAAAAATTTGACACAGTTATTTGAACACTCCCAAACGAGAAAAGGAATGAATATTCTTGGTTTAATAGAAATCTAAAAATATTGAATAAAGAATCTAACAATCTTACCCCCAAACAGATAGAATTGTTGAAAGACCTAAAAACAAACTATCATACTTTTGAAGAAAAATGGAAACAAACTTTACGTGCATTACAAGATTTCATCGAAGAAAAAGGCAGGTTACCTACTAAGGCAAGTAATATAGGGCTTTATTCGTGGTTAATGTCTCAAAGAAATCGATTTTCAAACGGGACTTTGCCACCTGAACAAATAGAACTTTTGGAGAAAGTTGGATTTGAACTAATTGGCTCTGGTGATGAGAAGAAAAAAGATAGGTGGCTTGAACAATTTGATAATCTGAAAAAATTTATCCAACAAAATAATGAAAAAACCCCAAGTTTTTACGGAGAAGGAGGAGAAAAAGAACTTTATAATTGGTGTCAGGCTCAAAGACAGGCAGAAGCAGGTACGGGTTCGGGTGGAAGAAGAAAACCACTAAAGGATTGGCAGAGAGAAAAACTAAATACTATCAATTTTAATTGGAGGAAAAGAGATAGTGATGCAGAAATATGGCAAAATAATTATGAAGTCGTTAGTAAATTATCACAATCCCAAATACCTATTGAAGTATTTATTAACGGTGAGCCAAATCCGCTTTATCATTGGGTACAAACACAAAAGCAGAATTATCGAAAGGGTAAACTTTCGGCAGAGCGACAGGCAAAACTTGAAGAAATAGGAATTATATTAGAGAGGATAAGATAGTGAGCCCCCGCTCGGTTAAGGTGTTCACTATATTGCGGTGCGTTTTCTGCTTAAAAAACGCCGTGCCGCTGCGATGCTCGGATGTGGGAAATCGTTCCTTTTTTTGTTCTGTTCCCTTCACTCTTTTCCCTGTTTCCCGCGTCGTAACCTGTCCAAAGTAGCATGCTCACGGCACTTTTTGCGGGGAAAACCCTGAAATGTAAGTTTTTTGGGTAGCAAAAAGTTAGCCCCGTCGGTTCGCCGGAGGGGTTTTTTTGTGATTTTAAATCTAAAATTTTGAAAAATAGCAAATTGAAAATATCATTGAGCCTCAAATTTTTCAGCCACTTTTTAAAATGGAACAATCCAAATACTTCTTTTACCCCAATCCCCACGACTTTTACGCATGGACAAAATGCCCGAAATGCGATGAAAAAACCAAACTTCGGAAATTCTGCTTATTGATTCATTACAAGGACGAATCGTTTCGGTCGCCACGGCTGCTTTCTGTTCGGATGGATTGCAAATTTTGCACGTCCTGCGAATTGATAATCAAAAAGAAATCCGAAATCGAAGTAGCCTTGCAGAAAATGGTAGCAAACTGGAACCTCAAATTTGACCCAAAAAATTACTTCGTTTTTGGTACCATGGAAATGAACGATTGGAAACAAGGGCAAAAAGCATCCACGCCACCGCAAAATGCTTTGGAAAATGTGTCGGTTTTCAAAGATGTTTTGGATTTTGAGATTCAACCTGCGGGTTGGTATTTTTCGGGAGATAAATAAGCCAGTCGGCTCGCAAGTTTTTCAAATTTTACAGAAACATAAAATGGCAAAACCCAAACTCAACGATTTCAAAAAGCACCTCGCCTCCCTTGCCGAGGACGAACTCCGCGCCGAACTGCTCAAACTTTTCGGCAAACTGCCGCAAGTTCAAGAGTTTTACGCCCAAGATTTGATGTCCGAAACCGAGCGAAAAGCCATGCTCGACGAGTACAAAAAGAAGATTTACAAGCATTTCTGGACGCCGGGCGGCAACCCGCGAAACAACGTGAGCAATGCCGAAATCAGGAAATTGATAAGCACTTTTGAAAAGGTGTCGGTTTTTCCGCACGAATTGGTGGATTTGCTGATTTATCGAGTGGAAGTGGCCACGCACTTTGCCAGCAAATTCGGCGGGATGCCCGATGCCGATTACAACGCGGCCTCCAATGCCTTCGACAAAGCCGTGAAATTGATGGCAGAACACAAATTGCAGGAGCATTTCAAGTCGCGCTGTGAGACTTTGTTCAATTCTAACAATATAGATTATTGGTACATCGAAGATTTGATGGGATCCTATCAAAGCAAATTTCCATAGCAAAAAGCTAGCCCCTTCGGTTCTCCGGAGGGGCTTTTTGTTTCAATCCATCCAAGTTTTGTCCTATGCTTTGGGGGTTGTTGCATTGCTATTAAACAATGAATTGGCCACAAACATAATGCGCCCGATTTTATCAAAAAACATAGCAGAAACGAGAATGGACGAAGGCAATTTCTACCGCCCCGCCATCGTTTTTGCCAAAATTTTTTTAAAAAAATGACAAAAACAAATTTCCTCGCCTGCCTAATTTTACTCCTCGCCACCCCCGTTTTTTCCCAAAAAAAACTGCAAAAAGCAGGTGAAATTTCCCCTGAAAATTTAGAAAAACTAAAACTAAAAGAAGACACAATTGGTGTTTTGGCTTTCGCTGTGCTGAACGATTCGTTGGAAACGGAGCGTTTTGCGGCCTGCCGAGTTTTGATAAAAACGCTGGTCGCTGCACTGAAAATTGAAAATTCTTTCAATTATACTTTTCCACAAATTAAATCAATTTCGGTGCTTGCCCCGCCCGACAGCAGTTTTCGGATTTTCACTTGGCAACTTTTTGTCAACGACTCGACGTACCGATATTTTGGGGCTATCCAATTGAACAACAGCGATTTACAACTTTTTTCCTTGTCCGACCGCAGCGACGAAATGACCACTTTGCCCACCCACGAAGCCCTGCCGCCAGAAAAATGGTACGGCTCGATTTATTACACTTTGCGACAATTTGATACCAAAAAAGATGGTCGGAAATACCTTTTGATCGGTTTCGATGCTTTTGAATTTTTTGAAAAACGGAAAGTGATCGACGTTTTGAGTTTTGGAAATGACGGGCGACCCATTTTCGGCGCACCCGTTTTCGACCGCGAACCCATCGAAGGCGAAATCCCTGGGCTCGACGAATACCGGATTATTTTGGAATACACTTCCGAAGCCGCCGTCCGCTGCAATTGGGACGAGGAATATCAGAAAGTTTTGTACGATCATTTGATACCAACACCGAGCCGTTTTGGCGGCGGCACAACCAACGTCCCGGACGGCAGCGTCGAAGGTTTGGAACTGAAAAAGGGCCGTTGGAAACACATTTCCAAAGTTTTCAACGACTCCCAAAAGGAAGCTCCACGCCCCGAACCCATCCTCGACCAACGGAAAAACCAAAATATTTTAGGAAAAGAAAAGAAGAAAATCGGTTGGTAGCTTGTTTTTACTCTATTTTCACGCCGTTTTCCAAATTATTTAAAGAATTATCAAACCCAATGAAGAAAACAGATACGATGACCTACAAACGTTACCCAGCCAAAATCCTTCTTTTTGGAGAGTACCTTTTGCTGCGCGGTGCGACTGCTTTGTCGTTGCCGGTGCACCAATTCGGCGGCCACTGGGCATGGGCAGGCAAGCACGGCAAACCACCGATGCAAGGCCGATTGCCAGAATTTGCAAAATCGGACGTACTCCGCGCGATTCCCGAAATGGATTGTGAGGCATTTGCCAGCGAATTGAGTCGCGGCTTGTGGCTGCGCTCGAACGTCCCCGGCGGCTATGGTTTGGGAAGTTCCGGGGTAGTCTGCGCGGCAGTTTTGGAGCGGTACCTCCAAGAAAAACCCGACGACATCAATCTTTTGAAAGAATATTTTTCATTGATTGAGGGTTTTTTCCACGAAAAAAGTTCGGGAATTGACCCGTTGACGAGTTACCTCGATCAGCCGGTCGTTGTAAAAAACAAGACCGAAGCCAAAATTATCGAGTGGCCAAAATGGGAAAATCACCTCCAAATTTTCCTGCTCGACTCCCGACAAACCCGAACTTCGGGCAAAGTGATGCACCAGTTTTTGGACAAAACCAAAGACCCAAAATTCGCCACGCTCCTCGATAATTATATCGAAACGGTTCACGAACCAATGGCCGAAGCATTTTTGGAAGGTGATTTTGACAAATTTTGGCACCACATCGGCGACGTTTCCGCTTTTCAATGGCAGCACCAGCAATTTTTGATACCCGAATCCCTCGACCACCGCTGGTCGGAAGGGCTTCGCACGGATGATTATTTTTTGAAAATCTGCGGCGCAGGCGGCGGCGGTTTTTCTTTGCTTTTTGTGAAAAAACCAGAAGTCGCGGAGTTTCTTGGTCGCTTGCATCGGCTCACGCCTTTGAAAGAAATAATTTAGGGATGAGGAACGAGGGATGAGGAATGAAAAATGCCCTGCTCAAATCAATTGAGCAGGGCATTTTTCGTTCCTCATCCCTAAAATGGCAAATCTACCTCTTCATCATAATCATTCCCCCACTCAAAATCCTCAAAATCTTCGGGCGTGAGAAAATCCTCTTCATCAAAAATTTCAGGATGGCGCGGCTGGTAAAAATAAAGCCAAGCCATCATTTCTTCCTCGGCCATAAATTGGGTGAAACGTTCCTTTTCTTCATCGATCATCCACGGTTCGAGGAAAGTTTGGTCGCCGTGCAGCCAACGGTCGAGGGCTTGAACTGGCGATTCTTTGAAAATTTCATCGTCATTTAAAAAACGTTCGCGGCGGTCTTCTTCCCAAGATTCGACAAATGCCTGTGCATTCGATTCGATTTCGCGGCAGTGGCAAAGATTTTCATCTCCAAACGGGCATTTTCCAGCATCTCGTTCCGCACAAAAATCAATTGACGCGCCATATTCATAATCGTAGGGAATTTTCTCAGCGGTCATTTTTTCCACCATAATATTGTATCGTGGGCGAGCAGTGAGCCGCGGCGGAGCAGCCCAACGGATATTCCAAGACCGCCAAAGGTTTTCGATGCCTGTCAAAAGGCTGGTCAATTGTTTTTTTGTCAATTTTTCCGACGGCGGAAAAGCATACCGGTTCAAACCGAACAAGTCGCACAAACGCACGTTTCGCGGGGCGGTCGGCAAGTCGAGTTCATCGTCGTCGTCCATAAATCGAGCGATGACTCGCTTCGAAATATATTCTGGGGCAGAACGCGCAGCCATTTCCACATCGGCCAATAATTGATTCAAATATCTTTGCATGTCGAAATCCGAAGTTTGGACCACAATTTAGGCATTTCTCCAAAACGTGCAAATTTGTTTTTAAAATTTTAATTCAAAAAAAATGTCCGATAGCGAAAAACCGGAATCCGCCCCGGCAAAATCCTCCAAATTGGCAGGCGTAAAAGAATTGCTCGGTATCTTGAGCATCTCGCGTTTGCTGCGTTGGGCGATTTATTTTTTTATTTTTTCATGGATTTACGTCAATTGGCAAGAAAACCGCCCGGCTGCCGTCCTTTTGGAAAAACATGCTTTTCCCGATTCAAAATTTATGGAAATCGACGGCATGAACGTCCATTATCGAATTACCGGGCGCGGCGAACCGATACTTTTGCTCCACGACGAGGGCAGTTCGCTGCACACTTGGACGAATTGGACGGCGAAACTTTCTGGAAAATATCAAATCATCAGCCTTGATTTGCCGGGTTTTGGACTGACAGGGCAGCACCCGCGGGGCAGTTATTCGAGTTTTATGTACGCTGGTTTTTTGGACAAATTTGTGGATTCGCTCGGTTTGAAAAGTTTTAACATCGCTGGAAATGGCCTCGGCGCACAAATCGCTTGGTTTTTTACAGCCGAACACCCCGCGAAAGTCAAAAAATTGATTTTGCTGAACGCGCCCGGTTTTGAAAAAAAGAGTCGCGGTTGGCTCAATCTTTTTGCCCGGACGCCCGTGCTGAACCAAGCCATTTTGAAAATCACGCCCCGCAGTTTTTTCAAATTATCGCTGGAAGAAAATTTTGCCGACGACGGCCTAGTTTCCGACAGTTTGATAAATCGCCATTTCGATTTGTTCCTTTTTCCCGGCAATCGCCGTGCATTTATTGACCGGGCGCGGGTGACGGAAAACAACCCGCCGGTGGAATTTATCGAAAAAATAACCTTGCCAACATTGATTTTGTGGGGCGCGGAAGATGCCGTGATTTCCCCCGAATTTTCCTACGATTTTCACAAACGCATCCGAAAATCGGAGATGAAAATTTATGAAAACACGGGGCATTGGCCGCAGGAAGAAAACCCCGGCGAGTCCGCAGAAGATGTTCAAGCATTTTTAGAAGGCAGATTTTAAAATGATAAGTGCAGTCATAATTACTTTTCAAGAAGAAAAAAACATCGCCCGTTGCCTCGATTCGCTGGCCGGCGTGGCCGATGAAATTGTGGTCGTGGACAGTTTTTCGACCGACGCCACAGTCGAAATTTGTCGAAAAAAAAATGCACGAGTCATCCAAAACCGTTTTGAAAACTACATTCAACAAAAGAATTTTGCCAATTCGCAAGCCAAATTTGACCTGATTTTATCCCTCGATGCCGACGAAGCACTCAGCCCAGAACTTCGGGAAAGCATTTTAAAAATAAAAAATCAGGAAAATTTCACGGCAGGAAAAATGAACCGCTTGACCAATTATTGTGGAAAATGGATCCGGCACTGCGGCTGGTATCCCGACCAAAAAACCCGGATTTTCGACCGCCGCCGGGTCAGTTGGGGCGGCACCTTGCCCCACGAAACTTTGATTTTTGAAAATGACAACGATGAAAAAAACGCCCAATTTTTGCCCGGGGATCTTTTCCATTTTTCATATTATTCTGAAAAAGAACACCTCGAACGCGCTCGAAAATATGCCCGGATGGCCGCCGAATTTCAATTTCAAAATGGAAAATCGGCCTCGTGGCTGCGCGTGATTTTCAGCCCTGCGTTCAAATTTTTCAGGAATTACGTTTTGAAATTGGGTTTTTTGGACGGTCGGGCGGGGTTAAAAATTTGCCAAATTTCCGCCCTCGAAACTTTTTGGAAATATCGGACGCTGCAAAAAATGCGTTCTTCGCCTTAAACTTTAACAATTTAAACCAATAAAAAATGACTCGCCCACTCGCCTTTTTGGCAATCTGCCTCGCCCTCGTTTTTGCAATTTCCTGCAAATCCAACTCAAAAAAATCCACTCCAAAAACTTCAAAACCCAAACCTCGCCCCGCGCCGACTGCCCAAAAACCGCCCGAAAAACCCGTCGCCGACCCAACCAAACAATTGGTTTTTGAAGACAGCGAACTTTTGATGCCCATTTTGGAAAAAGCACAAAAACTGAAAAAACCCGTTTTTTTAGAATTTTGGGCATCGTGGTGCGCGCCCTGCAAAGTGATGGAAGAAGAAGTTTTTACCCAAAAACCGACTTTTACTTATTTGAACAAAAATTTTCTGAATTTCAAAGTGGATTTCGACAGCGAAGCGGGCAAACGGATTGCCTCAATTTACGAAGTGAAATCCTTGCCGACCATCATTTTTGTTGACCCGCAGGGCGTGGTTTTGGAGCGAAAACTGGGTGGTGCGACCCACACCCATTTGACCACGATGGGCGATTCGGCTTTGGCAAAAATGAAAAAGTAAATTTCAAAAATTGGCAGTGTGACCAATGTCACCGGATGTAAAATTTGTAGACAGATAGTTTTGCCACATCTCGTTCATAGATTTGGGCTGTTTTTTAGAATAAAAAAATGCAAACGAAATTTACCAAACCAGAACTTGCCCGCACCCTGCGCCAGTATTTTCCAGATTTCGAACCGAAACTTTTGGAAGAAATCGCCGCCGCCGCCGAGGTCGTTGAACTTCGCGAAGGGCAGCCGTTGATGCACCGCGGACAGCAATTTCGTTCGATGATTTTTGTGCTGGAAGGCAATGTGAAAATTTTTCGGGAAGACGACGACGGCAACGAATTTTACATGTATTCGCTCACTTCTGGCACGACTTGCGCCCTTTCGATGACCTGTTCTGACAAATTTGAGATGTCCGCGGTCCGCGGCGTGACCCTCGAAGATGGCATCGCGCTGCTGGTTTCGATTGAATTTATGGAGCGTTGGCTGCCAAAATACAAGTCGTGGGGCAGGTTTGTGGTCAATTCTTTGCGCGAGCGAATCGAAGATTTGTTGACGACTTTTGACCAAGTGGCTTTCCGAAATTTGGACGAGCGGCTGGAATTTTATTTAAAAAGGCAAAAAAAAATGTTCGGTTCGGCATCTTTGCCGCTCAGTCACCAACAAATTGCTTCCGATTTGAACAGTTCGCGGGAAGTGATTTCGCGGCTTTTGAAAAAATTAGAACAACGCGGCATGATTTCGATGCATCGAAATCACATCGAAATTTTGAAAATTGGCGCATGATTTTCGCTCAACCAACTTCACCAAAATAATTTTATGAAATACGGCTTTGTCATCGACAACCGAAAATGTATCGGTTGCCACGCCTGCACCACGGCTTGCAAAAGTGAACACGAAGTGCCGGTCGGCGTGTTCCGAACTTATGTAAAACAGGTTGAAAAAGGCACGTTTCCCGACACGCGGCGGCTGTTTTCCGTGCTCCGCTGCAACCACTGCACCGACGCGCCGTGCGTCGAAATTTGCCCGGTCGAGGCACTTTTTATCCGCCCGGACGGCATTGTGGATTTTGACAAAGACCGCTGCATCGGTTGCAAAAGTTGCATGCAAGCCTGCCCGTACGATGCACTTTACATTGACCCGGACACCCACACCGCTGCAAAATGCAATTATTGCGCGCACCGCGTGGACGTTGGTTTGGAGCCTGCGTGCGTCGTCGTTTGCCCAGAACACGCGATAATTTCGGGCGACATGGACGATGCGACGACCGAAATTTCACAACTCCTCGCCCGCGAGCAGACCACCGTCCGGAAACCCGAAAAAGCCACGCAGCCCAATCTTTTTTACATCGACGGCGACAATTTTTCGCTCAATCCAACCGCAGCCGACCGCCCCGAGGAAACTTTGTGGAGTTCGCAGGAACGTGGCGTGGGTCATTTTGCAAAATATACCGAGCGCATGGCTTGGCAAGGCGAGGATTTGATAAAAGATTTATTGGAAAAAAGTGGTCAGGCCGTGCCGACGAACGCTGCGAACGGCGATTTTGCCCCGCAAAAAAGCATCGAAGTTTTGACCGGAAAATCTGCCAAAAGTGTGTACGACACGCCGAACAAAGGCATTTTGTGGGGCTGGGAAGTGCCTGCTTATGTTACGACGAAAGCCATTTCGGCGGGGGCGTTTTTGTTTCCGTTTTTGGCGTTGATTTTGGAAAAAGGAGATTCGTTTTCGAACATCGGAAATGTATTTAGTGGTTTGATTATCAGTCTGTTGTTCCTCGTGGTGACCACCGCTTTGTTGGTCAGCGACCTCGACCAGCCGAAGCGTTTTGTGTACGTTTTGCTGCGTCCGCAGTGGAAATCTTGGCTGGTCCGCGGTGGGTATGCTTTGACAATTTTTGGAGGGTTGCTCGTGGCGAGCGGCGCGGCGATGTTTTTGGGTTGGGAAAAGATTTTGCCTTTCATTTTTGGGTTGACGGCGATTTTCGCGGTGCTCGTCGCAGTTTACACGGCTTTCCTTTTTGCGCAGGCGCGTGGCCGCGATTTTTGGCAAAGCCCAATGCTTCCGTTGCACATGTTGATACATGCTTTTGCGGCGGGCGCGGCGGTTTTTATGCTTTTGGAAAGTTTGGGCTACGCCAAAACGGGCGGTTTTGCCACGACGGTTTTGATGGTTTCGCTGGTCGCAAATTTGTCAACCATGCTGATTGAACTTTCCATCACACACCCGACCGCCGATGCAAAAAGGACGGTAAAAATGATTGTCTCCGGAATTTACAAAAACCAATTTTGGGGTTTGGTGGTGCTGGCGAGCAATGTTTTGCCGATTTTGATGCTGAGTTTTTTCCCTGAAAATTCGGTGATTGCTGCGGCGACGGCTTGCCTCGTGGTTTTGGGAATTTATCAAACTGAAAAAATTTGGATCGAGGCGCCACAGCGGATTCCGTTGGCGTGAGTTTTTTCAAAAATTCAACACCCGAAATTCTTTCAATTTCAATAAAAAACCGGGCAAAACGTCCTCGCCCGAAAGTTCTTTGTCAAAACCGGAAACCGTTTCTTCGCTGCCATCGGCTCGATAAATAAATGCTTTTTGTCCCCACGGGTCAATCAGCCAAGCCAATCGAACACCGTTGGCAATCCAAGTTTCGCGCATTTTTTTTTGAAGTTTTTTCAGACTGTCGCTCTTCGAACGAATTTCAGCCACAAAATCAGGGGCAATTGGAATGTACGATTCTTCGATTTGTTCGGACGAAAGTTGAACAAGTCGTTCGGGTGAAATCCAGGCAACATCGGGGCTTTTGATTGCGCCGCTGGGCAAATCAAAACCACCAGATGAACTGAAAGTCATCCCATTCCCTTGGGTTCGTTGCCAATAGGTAACGTAAAAACCAATGGTATTTTCGCGGTAACTACTTCCGCCTGCGGTTGGTGGCATAATTGTAACGGTTCCATTTTTTTCACGCTCCATTTGAAATTCCGAGTGGCGTCTGGAAAATGAAATGAACTGTTCTTTCGACATATGCCGAAGTACCAATTCTTTCGCGCTGGAAAATGTGAAAATGTCTTTGATAAAATTTGGGGTCTGCTCAATTGCTGTTGCTGATTCCATATTTTTAATTGCAATTTTAGCGCAAGTTACGGCTGTTTCGGTTTTTGGAAAATACATATTTTTAAAAAGAAAGGGTGGTTTTTATATTTAAAAACCGCTCAAAACCATAGAATTACCACCATTTTTCCACTTTTTTAAGGGTAAGTTTTATAATGTCCTCACCAAGTTTCATCGAACGTTTCGCCGAAAAAATCGGCCTCATCCCCGACCTCCACAAAGAAAACCCCGAGCAAAAACTCGACCGCCTGCAGCCCGGCAGCGAACTCACCAATTATCCGCCGCCTGAAAAATGGGACGATTGGACGGAATACGATGCCGCGTCGTGGCCAAACCGGGTCAAAAAAACCTACGACATCGTGCCGACGACCTGTTTCAATTGCGAAGCGGCGTGTGGTTTGTTGGCCTACGTGGACAAGGCGACGGGCGATGTCCGAAAATTCGAGGGCAACCCGCACCACCCGGCCTCGCGGGGACGAAATTGTGCAAAAGGCCCGGCGACCATCAACCAAATCACCGACCCCGACCGCATTTTGTACCCGATGAAACGCGACGGCAAGCGCGGCGAGGGCAAATGGAAACGCATCAATTGGGACGAAGCCCTCGATGAAATTGCCGCCCGAATCCGAAAAGCACTGCTCGAAAAACGCCACAACGAAGTCGTTTACCACGTCGGTCGCCCCGGCCATCAAGGATTTATGGACAGGCAATTGCAGGCCTGGGGCGTGGACGGCCACAATTCGCACACCAATATTTGCTCGTCCGGCGCACGGTTTGGGTACGCGATTTGGCACGGCTACGACCGCCCGTCGCCCGACCACGCGAACGCGCGCGTCATTTTGCTGATTTCGGCGCACCTCGAATCGGGGCATTATTTCAACCCGCACGCCCAACGGATTATCGAGGCAAAAATGAAAGGCGCGAAATTGATTGTCATGGATCCGCGGCTTTCAAATACTGCAAGTTTGGCCGATTCGTGGCTGCCGACGTACCCCGGTTCCGAGGCTGCTGTTTTGTTGGCGATGGCCAAAATTATCCTCGACGAAGGTCTTTTTGATAGAAATTACCTCGAAAATTGGGTCAATTGGCAGCAATGGCTCGAAGCCGATTTTCCAGAACAGCCCGTGGTTTTTGAAAATTTTATTGAAAATTTGAAAAAAACTTACGCCGAATACACCCCCGAATTTGCGGAAAAAGAAAGCGGTGTGCCTGCAAAAACGACCCGCGAAACGGCGATTTTGATTGGAAAAGCAGGTTCGCAATTTGCCGCGCACAATTGGCGGGCGGCAGGTTCGGGCAATTTGGGAGGCTGGGCGGTCGCTCGTTCGCTCCAATTTTTGAGCGTTTTGGTGGGTGCGGTCGGAACAGAGGGCGGCACTTCGCCGAACGATTGGAATCAGTTCAAACCCAAATTTTTCAACACGCCGCCCGCCCAAAAATTTTGGAACGAACTGCAATTTCCGGCGGAATATCCGCTGGCATTTTTTGAAATGTCGATGCTGCTGCCGCATTTTTTGAAAGAAAAAAGGGGACGGCTGGACACCTATTTTACCCGTGTTTTCAATCCAGTTTGGACGTATCCCGATGGTTTTACCTGGATTGAGGCACTTTCGGATGAAGAAATGGTCGGTTGTCACATCGCTTTGACGCCGACTTGGAGCGAAACGGCCTATTTTGCGGACTACGTTTTGCCGATGGGCATGGCCTCGGAACGCCACGATTTGAACAGTTACGAAACGCACGCGGGCATTTGGATTGCTTTTCGGCAGCCGGTTTTGCGGGAAGTGGCGCGGCGGCGGGGCGAAAACCCGAAATTTACCTACGAATGCAACCCCGGCGAGGTTTGGGAAGAGGACGAATTTTGGTTCCAACTTTCGTGGCGGATTGACCCCGACGGCTCGCTCGGCATCCGCAAACATTTTGAATCGCCGTACCGACCCGGCGAGTGCGTGACGGTGGATGAATATTATCAATTTATTTTTGAAAATACCGCCGGGCTCCCCGAAACCGCAGCCAAAGAAGGCCTCTCGGCACTCGAATACATGCGAAAATACGGGGCGTTCGTCGTCGAAAAATCGGGCTACAAAAAGAACGAAATCAATTTGTCCGAAAAAGAAATGGAAGGCACGACGACCGACCCAAAAACAGGGACAATTTCAAAAAACGGAAAATCTGTGGGCGTCGTGGTGGATGGAAAACCGTGCGTTGGTTTTTTGACACCGAGCCGAAAACAGGAATTTTTCAGCCAAACGATGATTGATTGGAAATGGCCGGAATACACCATCCCGACCTACATCAAAAGCCACATCCATCCAGATAATATTGATTATGAAAATGGGGAATTTCCGCTCGTGCCGACATTCCGGTTGCCTGTTTTAATACATTCCCGCTCCGGAAATGCAAAATGGCTGTATGAAATTGCGAACCGCAACCCGATTTGGGTGCACCCGATTGATGCAAAAAGATTGGGCGTCGAGACCGGAAGTTTGGTTCGGATGACCACCGAAATTGGATATTGCATCGACAAAATTTGGGTGACGGAAGGCATGAAACCCGGCGTGATTGCCTGTTCGCACCACCTCGGCAGGTGGCGCAGGCCGCAGGACGCTGTCGGAAATCGCTGGGCAACGGCGATTGTAGATATTGAAAATGACGGCGCGGGCGCGTGGAAAATGAAAACTTTGCGCGGCATCGTGCCTTTCAAAAGCAAGGACAAAGATTCGGCGCGGATTTTTTGGTCGGACGGCGGCGTGCACCAAAACATCATTTTCCCGGTGCACCCCGACCCGATTTCTGGGATGCACTGCTGGCATCAAAAAGTAAAACTGGAACCCGCGCACCCGACCGATAAATACGGCGATGTCTCGGTGGACACGAACAAAAGCATGGAAGTTTACCGAAAATGGTTGGAATTGGCGCGGCCTGCTTCGCCGGGGGAAAATGGTGGTTTGCGGCGGCCACTTTGGTTGAAACGGGCGTTGCGGCCTGCGGACGAGGCGTATTATTTTTGAAAATGGGACACAGATGAAACAGATTTTCAAACACAGATTTTCGCAGATAAAAAATCCTGAAAATCTGTGTTTGAAAATCTGTGTCATCTGTGTCCAATCAATCCAACTTGATTTTCTCCCCGTTGTAAAAATCTAAAATCTTCAATTTGAACAAATAATCGTACTTCGAAACGACGAGGTCGTTCTCGGCGATGTCGCGATTGTTTTGTGCGGTGGTCAATTCAAGACTATTTATCGCACCCAAATCATATCTTTTTTGCGAATTTTCAAAAGCGGTGCGCATCGCGTCCAAAGTTCGCTGCGAGGCTTCCAGTTGTTTTTCGGCGGCTTTTGCATTGGCAATCGCAGTTTGGATATCGGTTTTTAATTGTTGGCGGGTTTGCGTGGCTTCGATTTGGGCACTTTGGACGGCCAATTCAGCGCGTTGCACTGCGATTTTTGTTTGGCCGCGTTGATAAATCGGGATGCTTGCCGAGAGGCCAAAATTCTGGCCAAAATTGGTTTCGTACTGCCGACCAAAACTTTCCGCCGGAAAACCAGGCACTGAAAACGATGAATACCGCGTGCCCAAATCCGCAAATGCCTGCAGGCGCGGAAAATAGGCGGCTTCCGCAATTTTTATCCCCGTTTTTGCACTTTCAATCCGATAATCGGATGCTTTGATGTTCGGTTGCGAATTGAGCGCGTTGTTGTAAACCGCACGCAACATAAAACCTCCGGGGTTGGCATCGGCAGGAATCGGCACCGTCGGATGTTCGATTTGGAGGTTGTAATCGGGTTCGAGTTGCAGCAATTGTTTCAAATTCAGGTACGCCAAATCGAGGTTGTTTTGCGTCGTGACCTTGCCTTGTTCGTCGCGCGCGATTTGTGCCACAAAAGTCAGTCGTTCGACCGCAGGCAAGGTCCCGACCTCGATCAATTGGTCGGTTCTTTTCATTTGGTCTTGACTTTGCGCCACTTGTTTTTTGGCATTTTTCAATTGTTCTTCCGTCAATAAGATGTTGAGGTAGGCAGAAGCAACCTGCAAAGCAATGTTATTTCCAATTTGTTCGGCATCGGCGCGCGCGGCCAATTGGTCAAAACCAGCCTGTTTCACCGAGTTTTTCACTTGCCCACCCGCGAACAAAAGCAGCCCGGCAGTCACCCCAAGATTGTTGGAAGTGATGTTTTGACTTGCATAAGTATTGGTCAGTGGGTTGATGGTCCGGCCAAGTTGCTCACTGACATTTAACGTGCCGTCCACGCCCGGCAAGCGATTGCTTTTGGCCTGTTTTTCCGCCAAATAAGCTCTTTTTACAGAAATATTGGCTTGCTGGATGGAAAGGCTGGTCTCGTGCGCATGCCGGACGCAGCGTTCGAGCGACCAAGTTTCGGTCTGGCAAAAAACGCCAGACACCAAAAAAGAGAGGAAAAAAACGAGTTGACTCTTTTTCATAGCAAAGAAGGTTTGAAAAATTTTTAGTTAGAAAATTAGCAAATTTTTAGTTGAAAAAACACCCGCAAGATTAGCAAATCGCAATCGCAAGATGCCAAAATTTTGATAAAACCATGGTTTTGAAAGATAAAACAAGGCATTTTTGTCCAACAATGATTTTAACAACTTCCGTAGGTAAAAAATTTTATTAAAAATTTTTAGAAACAATTTAGTGCTTTTTGATTTTGTATTGAATTGATTTAGTAGACTATAAATTGGCTTTTAAACTAAAATAGTAATTCTTCTGCGAAGAAAAAATGTTTCCTCACAATGATTTTATTTTATTTCTTCAAAATGATGCACTAACTTTGTTTCGATATTGTACAAAACATTCAATTTTTTTTACACTAAACCAATCAAGTGAAAATGAAACACTTTATCCAATTCTTCCTTCCTATCCTTTTGTTCCCCACTTTAATCTTCGGTCAAACTCCTTCCACAATTATCCGAACTTTTCCAGTCAGCAAGGGCAATGCAGAAAAAATCCAACCGCTTGCCGCCAACGAATATTTAGTTCACGGAAAAGCATTTGGGTATGGTTATCTTGCAGTTTTAGATGAAACAGGCACAGAATTAATTTACAATTCTCTAAAAGACGAAATTGGTGGCATCCGTTCCGAAATTACAGATGCTGTAATTTCCCAGAATTTTATTTATTTTATCGGGGACTGCGATTCTTGCGGGTTGGCAGGCGACCCGGAACGCAAAATTGTCTACCTGAAAACAGACAAAAACTTGAATGTCATCAAAAAACAGATCATTGACCCACCTACTGACTCGGTAAAAGCCTACATCGTTTGGGGTTATCAGGAACTCCGGCAGGATGGCAATGACCGTTTGATTAGCCTGATTCAATTGACTTATGAAGAAAACGACACGACGTACACTGATTTTTCGCTGACGCAAATTGACAACGAACTCAATGTCCAATTCCAAACGGCTTACGATTATCATCGGTTGGACAATATTTCAGACATTGTCGTGACCAACGACGCCTATTATGTATTGACTTGGGGCATTTCCGGGTTTTTCCTCACCGCAGACACCAGCCGTTTGATGCGATTTAACAAAACGTACACCCCGCCCGCCGTGACCACTGAACCAGTTCGGATTTGGGAAAGAAGTTATCGAGGCATCGGTTTTAAAGCACTCCGGATGCCATCCGGCGATTGGGTTATCGGCGGGACGAACACCGAACAGTTTTTAATGGGCGAAGGGCCACAATCCATGTTATTGCATACAGATGGCGCAACGGGTGCTATTAAAAATAAAAAATTATTTGGTGGAGATCAACATCTAATTGATGGAGTTCGAGATTTAAAATTGCTTGCAAATGGGGATATTCTCGCAGCAGTTGTCGAAAATGCCAATTATCCAGACACCATTTTTATCCCTGATTTTATCTATCGTTTGTATGCCTATCCAGATACTTGGACTGAGCCAAAAACCGGGAAAATCATGCGTTTTAACGCAAATACCTTGGTGGAGGCGGCTTCTTCGACCGTTCATTTTCCAAATGCTGATACCTCAGATGTGATCCTCCGGTCCGTTTGGCCACTCAATGCCGACGGCAGCCAATTCGTGGCTTGTGGGCAACACCGCAGGATGCCCGTATTTTTCACCAGAGCAGTGGTAACTACAGTAATTTCAGGCGACGAACCGCAAGTCGCGGTCGAAAGTGTGTCGCCCGGCGGAGGTGAGATTTTTGAAAATGAAAACGAGGAAGAAGTGAAAGAGGAAGAAGAAATCGTAATGGGTTTGTTTCCCAATCCCGCTAGAAGTGATCAATTCATCAATATAAATTTGGAAACAGATGTTTCCAAAATAGAGGACGTGCGGGTGGAAGTGTTCAATACTTTGGGTAAATTAATTTACTCAGGAGGCAGTTCAACCAATCAATTTGAGTTTCCTGCGCCAATAGAAAATGGTGTTTATTTCGCAATGATTCGTGCTGGAAATGCCGTTTTGAAAAGCAAAAAATTCTTGATAATAGAATAAATTGACTTTGGACGCTGGGTTTTAGGCTTTTTGGAAAAGTCCAAAATCCAGCGTCCAATTATCCAAAGTCCTCAGATTCAACAAAATACATCGCTATCTCTCCTTTGTTTTTTGCAGGCATTTTGCCGCGAAAAATGCAGTGAAATTTATCTTTCACCACCCTAAAAGTCGTTTCTGAAATATTGACTTTGCCGGGTTCAGAGCCGCTTTCCATCCGGGCAGCCGTGTTCACGGTGTCGCCCCAAATATCGTAGGCAAATTTTTTCGCGCCCACCACCCCAGCCACCACCGGCCCGGTGTGGATTCCGATTCGCATTTCAAAAAATGGCTGGCCAGCCGCTCGTTTTTTCTCCGTCAATTTTTTCAAACCATCCTGCATTTCGAGTGCTGCCGAAACCACATCAAAAGCATGGGTTCCATTCGGAACGGGCAATCCACCGACACACATGTAGGCATCGCCGATAGTTTTTATCTTTTCCACGCCATATTTTTCAACAACAGCATCGAAAAAGCGGAAACACTCGTCCAATTCGGCCACCAATTCTTCGGGCGGCATGGTTTCGGCAATCGTGGTAAATGACTTGAAATCGGTGAACATCACCGTGACCGATTCATATTTTTCAGGTCGGACGAAGTTGTTTTTTTTCAATTCTTCGGCAGTCGAGGCCGGCAAAATGTTTTTTAAAAGACCATCAGCACGTGCGCGTTCGGCTTCGATCGCGATGTTTTTTTGAGCCAGATCCCGATTTGCTTTTGCCCGCAGCCGATTTCGATTGTACAAAAACACAATTAATAAAGTCAAAAACGCCGCCCCGCCGAGCAAAGCATTTCGGGTAGCGCGGTCTTTTGCGATTTGAGATTCCTTTTTGGCCAAATCCGCATCCTGTTTTTCTATTTCACGGGTCTTTTTGTCGTTGTCCAATCGCACTTTTTGGTCAGAAAACAGGGCTTCTTTTCTTTCAAAATCTTTGGCGCGGCGTTCATCCAATTGAGTGTATCTGTAATCGTCATATTTTACCCGGTAATCAAAAGCCGTTTGCCATTGTCCGGTGGCTGAATAGAATTTTGCATAATCTTTATAACCTTTTTGTATGTATTTCTTATCGTTGGTTGTTTCGGCCAATGCAAAATAAAAATCAAGATATTGCTTTGCTTTTGCTAAATTTTTTTGGTTAAAATAAACATCACCCAATGTGTTATAAACCTCCATTAAACCGGAGTAGTTTTCTATTTCTTTATTGATAATTACTGCTTCCGATAAATAATTTATAGCTCGTTTATAGTCATTTTGATGTTTCAAAGCATCGCCCAAACCGTTGAGGGCATTGGCCTCACCTTCTTTGTCTGCTGTTTTTTTGTACAAATCTATGGCTTTGAAATAGAGTTGAATAGAAGAATCAGTTGCGGGAGGCTTTTTTTCATCCAATGCATTGGCGAGGTCGGTGATGGCTTTTGCTATTTCAGTAGTGTCGGCCAATTTTTTGCGTAAAATCAATGACTTTTTGTACCAATCCAAAGCCACATTGTACTGATCCAATTCCATCCGAATATGCCCCAACATCCGATAAGACAATGCCATGCCGACGCTGTCTTTATTATTTTCAACAAAAAAACGGTATTGATTTATATGTTGGGATGCCTCGTCGTAATTGCCCAATTCTTCATGAACAAGGCCAATATTATAATGTGCCCTAAATGCTTTTACTGAATCCTTTAATTCTTCGGAAAGATTAACGCACTGGGTAAAATGATATAAAGCCGTATCAAACTTTTCCAACGCTTCATACAAATTTCCCAAATTAGTATGAATAGAAGCCACACCTTTTTTATCACCAATTGCTTCACGGATAGATAAAACTTGATAATAAAATTTAGATGCTTCAATAAATTTATTATCATTTTCTGACAAAATAGCCAAACGGTTCAGCGCGTCGGCCTCCCCTTTTTTATAAGAAATTTTTTGTGAAATAGATAAAGCTTCATTGATTTTTTCGCGCCCGGCTGTGGCGTCGTCGAACATGATTTCCCAAGCCAAATCATTGAGCCAATTAACGCGGTTTGTATCTTCTTTAAAATTTTTGGAAAGCAATTGAGTAAGACTATCTGTTATTGAAATCCCTATCTTTTCAGTTATTTTTATATCTTTTTTTGTAGAATTTTCATTTTGACAATAAGAAAAAAACAGTCCGATTATTGTCAACCAGACAAACACCAAATTCTTATTGAAATAAGAAAACTCAACCAATTTTATTAAAATTCAATAACAAATAAACAACTCAATTTACAACATCATCCCAGCCAAAGTCCCAGATAAATACGAAGCCAAAGTCCCGGCAATCAAAGCCCGAAAAGCGAGTTTGGCGAGGTCTGCGCGGCGGCTCGGTTCGAGTGCCGAAATGCCGCCGATTTGGATGCCGACCGAGCCAAAATTTGCAAAACCGCACAATGCAAAACTGACAATGGCCAAAGTTTTTTCAGAAAGCAAATGATTTTCAATCATCGGTTTGAGTTGGAGATAGGCCACAAATTCGTTGGCCACCAATTTTGTCCCCATCAAAGCACCAGCCTGCGGTGCTTCGTGCCACGGAACGCCCATCGCCCATGCAAAACCTGAAAAAAGTCCACCCAAAATGGAGTTCAATCCAAAATCAGGGAAACCAGCCAAGCCGCCTGCCCTGCCCAGCAAGAAATTTATCAAAGCAATCAAAGCCAAAAAACCGATCAACATGGCCAAAACGTTCATCCCAACTTTCAAACCCTCGGTGCAGCCTGCGCTGATCGCGTCCACAATGTTGGAATGTGCTTTTTCAACTTTCAATTTGACTTTGCCGCGCGTCTCGGATTCCTCGGTTTCGGGGTGCATGATTTTCGCAATCGCCAGCGCGCCGGGCGCGGCCATGATACTCGCGGCAATTAAATACTCGGCTTTCACCCCAAAAAGTATGTAAGTTGCCATCACCCCGCCCGCGATGCAGGCAAAACTGCCGGTCATCGAAGCCATCAATTCCGAAACGGTCATGCCTTTGAGGTACGGCTTTATCATGATTTGCGCCTCGACTTGGCCGACAAACGCGCTCGAAATATTGCTCAAAGCCTCCGCGCCACTGACCCGCATGAAAAAATTCATGCCGCGCGCCAATTTTTCAACCACCCACTGAATCAAACCGATGTGATAAAAAATATTGACCAAACAGGCCACAAAAATGATGGTCGGGATGATTTTGAAAAAAAACAGAAAGCCGCCATAAAACTGTGGGTCGCCCAAACTGTCAATATTCCAGGGCTGCGGGCCGATTTCCGGGTTTTTTGCCGCACTGTCCAACACTTTTCCGAAGGCCTTGTCGTCGGCCAAAATGCCAAAAACGAACCGCGCACCCTCGTCCGAAAAATTCAAAACCTTCGTCACCGCTTTGCCCAACCATTCAAACATGGCTTTCCCGACAGGCGTTTTTAAAATGAACAGAGCCAAAACAAATTGCAAAAGCAAGCCCATGCCGACCGTGCGGTAATTGATTTTTGACCGATTATTCGACAAGGCGTAAGCCACACCGAGGATAAGTGCCACGCCAAGCAGGCCGGTGAAACGCTCCATTTCAATTAGGAATTAAAAATTAGGAATTACGAATTTTCGCGGTCGCGTGTCATTCTGAACGCAGTGAAGAATCTGAGGAAATTTTCTAATTCAGATTCTTCAC
>JANNMS010000170.1:0-10104 GCA_031398055.1 Saprospirales bacterium
GTTTTTGTTCGACCGTTTTTTTCAGGCAAGAAATCAGGAACACGCAAAAACGGGCGGCACGGGCATCGGCCTTTCCTTGACCCGCGAACTGGTCAAAGCCATGGGCGGCGAGATTTCGGTGGAAAGTGAAATTGGAAAAGGGACCATTTTCACGGTGAAATTGCCGATTTCGAACGAAGCCAATTTTGAAAATTTGACCAATCGGGAAATTGAAATTTCAAAAACACCAATTTTAGAAACTTCAAATTTTTCAAAAACTGCCATTTCAAACCTCCCCGACACCGCCCCGCTCTTGCTTTTGATTGAGGACAACCCCGACGTGGTTGAATATCTCGCGGCGTGTTTGAAAAATAAATACCGGATTGACTTTGCGTTCAACGGTCGCGCGGGCATCGAAAAAGCACTCGAAATCGTGCCCGACCTCATCATTTCGGATGTGATGATGCCCGAAAAGGACGGCTTTGAGGTCTGCGATTTTTTGAAAAACGACGGGCGGACAAGCCACATCCCCATTGTTTTGCTGACCGCAAAAGCCACGGTCGAAGACCGCATCGCGGGGATCCGACGCGGTGCGGATGCCTATTTGGCAAAACCGTTCCGGGAAGAGGAACTGCTGGTCTGGGTGGAAAAACTAATCGCCCAGCGGCGGAACTTGCAGTCGCGGTACGCCAAAATGTACGCCGAAATCCCTGCTGAAGAAACCGCCGCCGCGCCCGTCGAACTGGTTTTGGAAGATGCTTTTATCCAAAAATTCCGGGGCGTTTTGGAGGCCAATTTTTCCGATACCCATTTTTCGGTGGATGCCCTTTGCCAAAAAATGGCGATGTCGCGGACGCAAATCCACCGCAAACTCACGGCACTCACCAACCGTTCGACGACCGAACATATCAATGCTTTCCGATTGGAAAAGGCCCGCCAACTGCTGCTCGCCGGGGGGCTGAACGTTTCCGAAGTGGCTTTCAAAGTCGGGTTCAACGACCCCAAATATTTTAGCCGCTTGTTTGCGGAGGCTTTTGGGCATCCGCCGACCTCGGAGAGGTCAAACGTTGGTAGCAAAACGAAAACGAAAATTCCATGACCTCGGAGAGGTCAAACGTTGGTAGAAAACGCCCCAAAAAATTCCCCAGACCTCGGAGAGGTCAAACGTTGGTAGCATTTTTCAACAATCAAAAACACACAAAATGGCAGACGTTTTTTCACAAATCTATATCCAAACCGTTTTTTCGGTAAAAAACAGACAGTCTTTAATCAGCCCAGAATGGGAAGAAAACCTGTACCAATACACCACAGGAATTGTACAAAACCGGGGAAATAAAATGCTGGCAATCGGTGGAATGCCCGACCACATTCATATTTTTATTGGACTCAAACCTGCCGAGGCACTTTCGGATTTGGTCAGGGAAATCAAAAAAGCCACCAACGATTTTATCCTTGAAAATCATTTTTCAAAATTCAAATTCGATTGGCAGACTGGATACGGCGCATTTTCATACAGCCGTTCGCATCGAGATGCTGTGTGTAAATATATTTTGAACCAAAAAGAACATCATCAAAAGAAGACCTTCGAAGAAGAATTTTTAAAAATTTTTGACGGATTTCGAGGTGGAAATTGGACAAAAACAAATGTTCGATTTTTTTCTGCCCGATGCTACCAACGTTTGACCTCTCCGAGGTCGGGGATTTTTCATTTTCGTTTTTCTACCAACGTTTGACCTCTCCGAGGTCTCTGCAACGATTTTCCACCCATTTGCAACAATAGTCCACCTGCCCGGAACGATGCTCCACCCTTTTGGAACAATCCTCCGCCTGCCCCGCCGTGCCTTGCCCAAACCTTTGTGGCATCCAAAACGAGCAGGTTTTCCTGCTTTTTTTCGGAAAGAAATTCTCACTTCCTTTCCACGTCCACTCACTTTCTAAATTCTTTTTACAAATGAAAAAGGCACTTCTCTCCATCACCTCATCCCTCATCCCTCGTCCCTCATCCCTGATTCTGTTTTTCTTTTTGGCTTTTGCCAGCGGCTTGTTCGCGCAAGCCAGCCTCAGCATCCAGGGCATCCTCAAAAAATCTAACGGCGTGGCCGTTGACGATGGTGTTTACACCCTCACTTTCAAATTGTACACCGCGCAAACGGGCGGCACCGCAATTTGGGACGAAGAACAAACCGACATCGAAGTCAGCAGCGGAATGTACAGCGCGACGCTCGGCACGACGGACCCGCTCACGGTCCCTTTCAATCAACTCTACTATCTCGGCATCACGATTGGCTCGACGGAGTTGACGCCGCGCATCCAGTTGACTTCGGCACCGTATGCTTTGTCTTTGATCGGGGTCAACAACCAATTTCCGAGCAGCGGGCAAGTGATAGCCGATGAAATCAAGGTCAACGGCGGCGTTTTGGCGCAGGGCGGCGCGCCGGGCGCGAACGGCGTGGACAAAAACGGCTATGCTTTTTCGGGAAACAGCGGCGACAATGACAGCGGTTTGTTTTCCACGGCGGGCGGGCAAGTTGCACTTTACGCCAACAATACCAATATCGTGAACGTAACGACGGCAGGCATCACCGTGACCGGCAACGTGACCGCGACCGGCAACATGGCTGCCGACAATTTGACATTGACCACTGGCGGCTCCATCAAATACAATACGTTGAGCGACTGGCGGTTGGTAGATGTGAACGATTTCGAAATCGATGCCGAGGGCTGGAAATGCTATGATGAATACAATTCGACGGTGCTGGTGCCTGCTGGCACGGGCACTCCTCAACGGGTGCAGAAAGGCAGTCCAACAAACACCAGTTATGTGCTGCGCCCGTCCGTCAACGCTGGCGATGCCCTGCGGAAACAGATTGACCTGACGGGCATCCCGCACAACTATGTCAGAGTGAAATTCACGGTTTTTCTTTTCAACTCTTTTGACCCGGGCGAGGCGGTGTACGCCGCTTTTGCGGCTGATGAAACCCCGAACTATTCGACCGGAGTCGGCGAGGCGGTCATCGGCTGGAGCCATGTCCAAAATGGCAGCGAGGTCATTGCTTACTGGGGTGCCACCGACCAGCACGGGTACACGAAACGCGGCGAAATGGAAGTCAAAAACGCCAGCAACACGATCTATCTCATCTTTGATTCGACGATGAACGGGGCGGTCGCCGAAGAAAACTACGGCATTTCCAACATCGAAATTTGGGTGAAATGACCCGCATCCTTGGAGGTCGAAATTTATTTCGACCCGGCACACGTCGAAATAAATTTCGACCTCCACTTTCCTCAAATTTTAAAAAAACAGTCATGCGCCATTTCAAATATTTTCCAAAAATAAATTTCCCCTTTTTGCAAACAAGTCATTCAAAACCAATGGTTTGCAAAGTCAAAAACCCAAAATTTCAATTTGCAAAAACACTGTTTTTGCTCGCCTTGTCCACCATTTTTCAAAAAAATCTGACCGCACAAACCACCACCTGCGACCCGAACGCGGGCACCAACACCACGGGTTTTGCGGGCACCGCGTTTTTCAATTATGGCAGCCAATCTCGGGCGACCAACCAAAAATACCGCTCGGCAGCAGCCGTCGGGCAAACGTTCACGGGTTATGTTGATGGCTTGCAACACAACTCGACGCTCGGTTTTTACTCCCGTTTTTTGCTGCCGCCGTTCGCCGTCGCGGTCGTTGCCTCGCAGGGCGAACTCCTCGACCGCATCCAAATCACTTGGGAAATTGATGCGCTCGGCCCATCGGCCAACGACGGTTTCAATATTTACCGCGACGGCGTTTTTTTGGCGACGGTCGCCGGAAACATCAGAAACTACAACGATTTCAATGTCATCGCCGGAAAACCGTACACCTACACCGTTCGCGGGCTCAATATTTTTGGGGAAGGCGCGCCCGGCACTGCCCTCGGTTTTCAGGTTCCGAACGGCGTGGCGACGGGTTGGGTGCGGACTTTGAACGGAAATCCAGTGTCGGACGCGCTCGTTTCGCTGTCGCCGATGCAGGGTTTTTCGGCAAAATTCGGGGTGTTCGACGGCGCGACCGCCGCAGCGGACACCGCCACCGATTCCCATTTTTTGCCGACCGTCAATTCAGATTGGTCGGTGGCTTGTTGGGTAAAAACCACCACCGCGAGCACGCCATTTCAGGTTTTCGACATTTTTCGGATGACCGGAACCGGGCTGGCGATGCGGGTAAATACCAATGGAACGATGGCTTTTCGGGTTCCGGGCTTGACTGCCGGAACCACCATTGACCTGCTTTCGCCCACCGGGGCGGGCGGCACGAACGGCACTTGGCACCATTTTGCCCTGACTTACAGCGGCGGGCAGTACCGGATGTACCTCGACGCTGCGCTGATTGATTTGGATTACGGCTCGCCCGTTTTGACTTCCCCGGACATGAATTTTGGGGCAAAAACCTCCTCCCCGGGCTGGGTCGGCGGCTTGGACGAACTGCGAATTTACCACCGCCGATTGGACGAACTGGAACTGCAACAAGCCCTCGTCGGCACGGCCTCGTCGCTCACCCCAAATTTGAAATATTACTGGAAAATGGACGAGGGCGCGGGCGAAAAAGCCTTCGACATCGTTCGCCGCGACCGATTGTATTTCTGCGGGGCGATTTTTGACACCGACCGCCCGGCAGTCGCCACTTCCGCCGTGACCAATTCGGACGGTTATTACCGCATCGAAGGCGTGAGTTATGGCACGGGGACCACCTTTTTGGCTACGCCCGCGAAGGATTTTTACAAACACCGCGCTTTGAAATTTTTGAAAAACGAGAGCGACCGAGCGACGCTGCCCAATTTCGCCATGCCCGAAAAAGCCACCATCGAAATTTGGGCAAACGAGTCGGAAACCGGCAATGTCAACGAGATGCTGCTGCACAAATCCTTGAACGCGAGCGGCAGCCAGTATTTTTTCATCCAAAATTTCAACGGCACGATTCACGTCAACATCAACGGCTCGTCGCACGCCTTCGGAGCATTTGGTTTGGGCTATCGCCACATCGCCGTGACCCTCGAACGCACGGCGGCGAACACGAAAATTTCCGTTTTCAACAACGGCCTGCCCTCCGGTTCTCCGGCAATTGCACCAGCGGCGACGGGCGATTGGTCGCAACCGGGTTCGTTCTGGAACGTCGGCTGCTTGTCCGGCGTGAGCGGCGTTCCCCTCGGGCAATTCGGCTATTTTTTTGGCGGTTTGATGGATGAAATCGCGGTTTACGACACGATTTTGAGTCAAACAAAAATCCTCGAACATGCCCAAAATTCCCGCGACCCGCAGGAAAAACACCTCGCCCTTTATTTTCCTTTCGACGAAGGCACGGGCAACAAACTGAACAACGCGGGCTCGCAACTCGTCAACGGCACGGGCACGGTTTTCGGCACGGAATGGACGGTCAACGCCCCAAATCAGAGCACGTTGCCGCACGTTTTTTCCCCAAATACGCGGCAGGTCACTTTAAATCCGTCGGTCACTTCGGTTGACCAAGTGGATTTTACCGACCGTTCGACGGTGGCGGTCTCGGGTTTTGTGCGCTACCAAAACACGGACTGTTTTGCCAAGGACGTGGAAATTTTGGGAAATGGGCTGTCCTTTTCGCCCCAAATTTTTACTGATTCGACGGGCAAATTTGTCGTTGACCTCGAACCCGGTTCGAGTTTCACGCTCGCCCCGAAATTTGAAAACCACCAATTCACCCCCGCTTTTTGGGACGTGACGAACGTGACCAGCCCGATTGCGGGCATCGTTTTCAACGACATCACGACCCGCAAAATCAGTGGTCGCGTGGTCGGCGGCGCGTGCAAAAAATCGATCATCAGCAACCCCGGAACGCCGCAGGGCACGGTCTGCATCGTGCGGGTGCGGAGCGCGAACGGCTGTTTTGAAAAAATCGTGCAGGTGGACAACGCGGGCGGCGACTACGAATTTCCCGGCCTGCCGCCGATAAAAATGACCGCCGCCGTCACCGAACACTCCGACCCGGACATCAAAACCGCGTTTCAGGTGCAGGGCGGTTCGCAGGTGGACTTGGCGGAAAAGGACACCGCCGTGACTTTCACCTATTTCGCGCCGCCGGAAGTGGAGGTCAGCGGCTTCGCCTCGGACGTGGTTTGCGGCAATGTCATCGTGCTCGAATCGGGCACGCCGAAGACCATCCACATCAAAATCAAGGAAACTTATTACGATGGCCCGTGCTACCTCGATTCAGCCAACGTGCGGATTATCAACGGTTTAGGTGACGAAACGAAAGACACGGTGGTGCAAAACGGCGATTTGGCCTACCAATTTCGCGTCGGCACGGCCAACCCCACGCCGCCGTATTTGAAGACCATGCAGGTCATCGCCACCACCGAGAGCAGCGACGAAACCAGCGTCACGGTGCAAGCCATCGTCACCGGCCTGCGCCAAAAAGATGCCCTTTTCACGACGCAATTGCCCGAACGCCCCATCCTGATTTTGCGCGACCCGCCGGGCGACGGCAGTTATTCTTTTTGGGAAAAAGACTCGACGTTTTGCCAGACGACCACCGTTGACCAGCAGTTTGACATCGGCGCGGGCCTGGATTTTGAATCCGAATTGGGGGTGGATTTTGAAATCACCATTCCGTTTTTCCCGAGCGTATCTGGTGCTGTCCAGGTCCACACGGGCGGCGAATTGCTGACGACGACCTCGGTTTTGACCGGAAATTCTTACGAAACCTGTTTCACGGCGAAGGAGCGGATTTCGACCAGCCCGGAAGACCTCGTCGTCGGTTCGCAGGGCGGCGACGTGTACATGGGCGTTGGGCAGAACATCATTTTTGGCTTTGCCGACAACGTGCAGTACGACTTGGATTCATGCAAAGTGGATTTGAGCCAAACGATTACGATTACACCGGGCAGTTTTCCGACCACTTATTTGTATTCGGAGTGGAACATCGAAAAAAACGTCATCCGGTATTTGGGCGATTTGGCGACCAACCCGACGGTTGACCCCGCCGAGCAGGCCGTCAACGCGGCTTCGAAAATTCGCTGGGAAAACATTTTGACCGATGAAAAGGCGCGAAAAACGGAGGCCTTGAAAAAGACCATCCGAAACATTTCCTTCGATGCTGGGGCGGAATACGAGTACTCGGAAACGTCCGAAACGGCTTCGACCAATCAATTTATGACGCAGGAAAAAGTGGACGTGAAGACGTTTTTGGGGGCGGTACTTGAACTCGCCGGGTTTGAAAACGAGATAAATACCTTGTTCAATTTCTCCTCCATTTCCGGGCAAACAAAAGGAAATGGTACCAAAACGGGCATAACAACGGGCTACGTCCTCAAAGACGATAACCCCGGCGATGCATTTACCCTCGACGTGGCCATGGACGCGGACTACGGCACGCCCGTTTTTTACCTGAAAACCGGCCAAACGTCCTGTCCCTGGGAGCCGCACTCCGCCAAACGCGAGGGCGTTTTGCTGACCTCGGTGGACGGCCCCGTGCGCCTCGACGTGCCAGCGGACAAACCGGCGGAGTTCAAGTTTATTTTGGGAAATGTGAGCGCGACGCAGGAAACATTTACCTATTCGTTCAGCGCGGGGCCGGAATCGAACCCGCACGGCGCGAAAATTTACCTGAACGGCGCCGCCCTCGACCACCCGGTTTTTATGGCAATTCCGTACGGAACTTCGATTCCGGCGACCATCACCCTCGAACGGGGCCCGTCGGAGTACGATTACGACGATTTGGAAATCGTTTTGTACTCACTTTGCGAGGATTTGCGGGCGAACGACCTCGGCATTTTGCCCGACACGGCAGTGGATTTGTACTCGGCCATTTACATCACGGCGCATTTTATCCGCCCGTGCAGCGAGGTCAATATCACTGTGCCGGAGCAAAACTGGGTCATTTTCCCCGACCCGATCACGCCGGGCAGCGACGATTTGCGGCGCATCACCATCTCGGGTTACGATAAACAAAACACTGATTTTGAACGAATTAGGGTCCAATACCGACGCAGCGACGGCGACGGGGCTTGGATAAATATTGTTGCTCCGGCATCCGGCGGCAACCCCGACCAAGACCCGACCGGCGCAATCCCCCGGGACAATTTGGGCAATATTTTCACCCAATTTTTTTGGGACACCGACGGTTTGGGCGATGGCGACTACGAAATCCGCGCCGTTTCGATTTGTTCTGGAAATGTCGCCGACCGACCGGGCTACTCTGAAATTATCAAAGGCAGAATCCAACGCCAGCCGCCCAGTTTGATTGGTTTGCCGCAGCCCTCGGATGGTGTTTTCAACGTCGGTGACGAAATCAGTTTCAAGTTCAACAAAGACGTCAACTGCCAGAGAATCAATGCCTTGGACAATGTTTTGCTGTTCGACGCGACGACCGACGACCCGATAAATATTGATATTTCATGCAAGGACAACCAGATTTTCATTGACCCGCGATTTGACAACAATTCATTTTTTGAAAATAAAATCTTCCGCGCCGAACTCCATGACATCGAGGATTTGGTTGGAAATTTGGCTGAAAACCCGATTCAGGATGCCTTCCCGAGCAAATTTGGCTGGGAATTTTACGTCGACCGCAACGAACTGGCGTGGCTGACGGACTCGCTCGGCATGACCAAATACGACGACGAAACCAAAACGGTGGCCGCAAAAATCCATAACCGGGGCGGCTACCCAGCACCATTTGAAATTTTGGAAGTGCCAAGTTGGGTTCGGGTCGTGCCGAATGTCGGCACGCTCGCGCCCAACGAAATCCGCGAAATCCGTTTCGAGGTGGATTCGGTTTTGCCGTTCGGGCACTGGTTCGACACGATTGTTTTGCGGACAATTACTGGTCAAAACCCATTTTTCATGGGCGGCGACGAAGGTCTGCCGTTCGGCTGCCGCGTCGTTTGCCGTCCGCCGGACTGGGAATTTGACCCGCAAAATTTTACGAATTCGATGAACATGGTTTTGAAATTGAAAGTGCAGGGCGCGTTTTCAAATGACCCGGAAGACATGGTCGTGGCATTTTTGGGAAACCAAGTTGTCGGTCGTTCGCACCTCGAATTTGTGCCGCAGACTGGTGAGTTTTTGGCCTTTTTAACGGTTTATGGCGAGGCAGCGCAGCAAAATGCGCCGCTGAAACTCGAAATTTGGGATGCCTCGGCCTGCCTCAGATTTGGGATTTTGCAAAATAATTTCACGTTCCAACCGGACATCGTGGTCGGTTCGCCGACCGCCCCGCAGGTCATCGAAACCTCGAATTTCGTGCTGCGCGACGTACCGATTGGGACGGGTTGGAACTGGCTTTCGTTCAATTTGGCTTTTCAAAATCCAAGTTTGAACACGGCACTTGCCTCGCTTTTGCACCCGCAAAATGATTTGATAAAATCTCAAACACAGTTTTCAACTTACGTAAATGGCACGGGCTGGGTCGGCAGTTTGGCGGTTTTGGAAAACCCAAAAATGTACGTTTTCAAGGCCGATTTGCCCGATACTTTAAAAATGGAAGGCACGATTTTGGACCCGGCGACGACCCCGATTTCGGTGGTTTCTGGTTGGAACTGGATAAGTTACATTCCAAAATATCCGTTGCTAATCAATGTGGCCTTGTCGAGTTTAAATCCGATGGCGGGCGATTTGATAAAATCACAGACTGAATTTGCACAATTTATCAGCCCAATATTTGGTTGGGTCGGAAACTTGAAATTCATGCAAGCGCCGCGAGGTTATCAAATAAAATTGGCGAGCGCGGGGACGATAATTTACCCACCGCAGCCCTCGAATTTGGGAAATAATTCGACAAATAATTTGTCTGAAAATGCCTCAAAATCGCGCGGCGGAAACTCAACCACAAGTTTTTGGAATGTCGATGCCACGAAATTTGAGCACTCGACAACCTTGATTGGCATGTTGAAAAATGGCGATGCGAACGCCACGACTTCGACGATGGAACTGGGCGTTTTTGCTGGCGGCGAAATCCGAGGCACGGCGCAGGCCATTTTCATCGAACCCTCGAATTCGTACCAATTTTTCCTGACGATTTATTCAAATTCCGTCGGCGAAAAATTGGAATTCAAACTGTTCGATTCGGCGACGGGTCTCGCCTCAGGCGAGATTCAAGATTTATCGGAAACTCAA
>JANNMS010000063.1:0-40698 GCA_031398055.1 Saprospirales bacterium
GAAATCCCGAAGGGATTTTATGTAAAAACTCGCGCCTGAAAACATAAAATCCCTTCGGGATTTGAGGAAAATGCCCTTGCTCTGAGCTATAAACATAGATTCCCTTCGGGAATGGATTTTAATGCGTTTGACCTGATTTCCAACGTGATTTTCAGCGGTCTCGAATGTTGGAAAATTCCGTTTCCAAAATGATTCCATTGTATTTTCAATTTTCCATTTTAAAAAGCGGTTGAACAATTGGCCGGAGTTTGAAAACTACCTCTTTGCCGTTTTTTTCTTTTACCAAATGGCAAGGCTCACCTTTTGAGTTGTGAAAACCAGTTTCGTTTTTAATAATTGATTTCAGGCGTTCGGTCATGGTGCGGTCGCCGGCATCAAAGTCTTTTGTCAAAAGTTCAAGCAAGTCGCAGTTTTTCATTGGCTCGTCGGCAAGGTATTTTTCCACAACATCCGCGACATCTGAATCCATCGCCTTTGCTTTTCGCTTTTCATTGACCTCTGCTACTTCAAATTCGTTTGCCAAAACCAGACCTTTAAATTTTTCGCAGTATTTCAAATGAAAGGGCTCGTGGCGTTTGGTGCTGCGACATTTTAGGTATTTTACCCGGATTAAATCGGTGTCGCCGCTGCTCGAATCTTTTTCAAAACCAACCTGAATGACCGTGCTGGCCTTGTTTTTTAATTCAGTCCCCAAATGCCCACGCGCCTTTTCAAAACCGGGATTTTCGTGGATGAGGCAAAGGAAGGTGACGTTGAATTTGTTGATTATTTGGTTCATCAAATCAATCACCTCCATGCTGTCCGGCGTCTGGTTGAAATCTTGGACGCAATCTGTTATCACATCCAACACGATGAAAATATGAATGTCATTAAATTCATTTCGGACAAAAGTTAGGTACTCTTTCAAAGCAGAAAATCTTTCTACTCTTGGAATCTCCAAAAGGGAAATAAAATCGAATCCCTGTGGGTCTTCGGAAACTTCAAACCCTGCTTTTGTCTGGATTGATTGCAAGGCGTATGGCAGTTGTTCTGTCAAGTTCCGCTCCGTGTCCACTACACAAACAGCGTATTTCCGTTCATTTTCTGCGACAAATTCGGCCAAATTGTTTTGACAATTTGATTTTCGTAACAATGCGCTGCACATCAATTCTGCCAAACGGCTTTTGTGTACGCCTGCCTGCCCTTGAATAACATTGATGGTATTTGGGAAAATGGCAGGTTTCCCATTTTGGGTAAGTATCGGTGGCCTGAAAATTATTTGCTGTGCCTTCGCCACTTTCAACCGTTCGCGGGTGGCCAAGATTGTTCGCAGATAACCGCCCATGCCTTCATTTGGATTGGTGGCATCTGGCATATTTCGGCCAACTTCGGTGGTGTTCCCATTTTTTTCGCGGAATTTTTCAAAATCGTTCATGGTAGGTGGTTTTTGGGGAAATGATAAATTTTTCGCCAATCCAAATAACCAAATCTGTCTTTGCAAAATCCAGATAATAACTTTCAAGCAAATCGGTTTTCAATTGCTGGTTTTCCGATTCAAGACGCGCCAAATGGATTTGAAATTTTTGACATACAGCATCCAAAGATTGAATATGGAAATTGGTAAGCCATTCGAGGTAGTCCTGGTGTGCCAGCAACAATCGCAAATCGCTGTTCAATTCTTCCCGTCGTTGGTTGATTTTCTTGGCTTCTTGGAAAGGCATTTGAAAAATCTGGTCGTTCCCAAGTTGCTTATCGTACCATTCGAGGCGTTTGAGCATCCGAGAAAACATCTTTTCAAAATCTGTTTCAATTGAGACAAAAAAGTGCCGAGCCAACAAAATGTCGCCTTTGACAAAAAAATCCAGACCGTTGGCTGCTTTTGGATTTGAGCTAAATTGAAAACCCGCCGATGGTTTTGAAATCGGTTCAAAAAGTGCAGTCTTTTCCATAACTATGAATTTTTACGCCTACCCGAAAAGTTGACTTTCCGACGAGGGTTTTTAGTTATGGCCGATTGTGAAAATGCCTCGATGATTTCCTGCTTTTTGAATCGGACGATGCCACCAGTTCGGTATTTTTTTAAAATACCGTCGCGCACTTTATTGTCAATCGTGGCGAGGCAAACCCCGGCGAGGTTGGCGGCTTCTTGGCGGGTGAGAAGTTCGGGAAGTCCAGATATTGAACTTGGGGTAGGTTTGACATCGGCCAAAACAGACCGCAATGCGTTTTGGATGACCTTGTTTAGTTGTTCGCTGTCAAAAGTTAAGACAATCATAAGCCAGATATTTTGATTTAGGCTCAAATGTCTTTTCTCATTTCAATGAGAATAATACGGTTATGATACGGTTATGATTCACGTTGTTGGTATTGCTTTGCCGCTTCTTCTAAATCTTTAAAAATTTTAATATAGGAATCAGTGCTTCGATTTTTATTCTGCTTTAAATCATTGTCATATCTTGAAAAATCACCGTTAAACAAAAGCCCAAAAGATTTCATTACTGCCAATTTTGTAGGTTTATTGCCAAGTTTGTCTCGAAAAAAATCTATTTCATACATGGCATTAACTATACGAATCAGGTCAATTTTTGAAACTTTTGGGGAAAGTAAAAATGGAGAATTTTCGATTTGAATTGCATCACCTGCCAGTTTGTGAAAATATAAAATCCTTTTCTTTTGTAAAACCCTTCTTCGATAAACTCTTTCTTGGAAATTAACAATTCATCTCCTTCATCTTTAAATGTCTTTGAGAATTGGGTTAAGTAGAATTTTAACTTTTGGATGCACCATTGGCAAACCTCCGCTTTCCTTGTTTCAGGAAAATCAGTTAGCAAGATTGGAATGTAGGACTTCCAAAATTCCCAAAGTTGATGATTTAATACCAATGTATGAACATTGCTATTTTTGTCTAACCAATCGTCAACTACATTTAGTTGCTCGTTTAGTTTTGTATGACGTTCGAGCAATTCAAAAAGGTCATCATTCATATTTACTTAAAGAATGGGTTGTCCGAAACCAAAAGGGCGTGTTCGTCCGGTCGGATTCGGATGTATTTATAAAATTCTTTTTCAGTAGTGTGGCCTGTTACAGTCATAATATATTTGATTGGGACAGTTGATTTGTAGGCATTCGTAGCAAATGACCGGCGGGCTGTGTGGGTTGTTATCAGTTCGTATTTGGCGAAAGTTTCGTCCAACCGTTTCCCATTTCTGAAACTACTCATCACCGTAGGCTCATCAATTCCTGCCAACTTGCCCAATTCTTTCAAATATTCATTGAATTTTTGGTTGGAAATTGTTTCAGGTGGTTGATAGCCATATCTTAAAAGTATTTGCCGGAGGTCGGATTTGATAGGGATGGTAACTTTCATGCCCGTTTTTTGTGTTATCATTTCAATATATTCCTTCCCATCAGCGGTCTTTTTGAAATTGCCCGGTTTTATTTCCGTGAAATCAGAAAATCTTAGCCCGGTGTTGCAGCCAATCAAAAACAGGTCTCGAACCCGGCCTAATCTTGGGTTGTCGGACAGGTCAAGGTTGGATAGGCAAAATAATTCTTCTTCATTCAAATAAATGGCTGGCGGTTCTTCCCGTTTTGCGATAATCCAACCATCCCTAATTTTTAGTTCGGGCGAAACTTCCCGCTTGTCGGCCTCTTTCAAAACTGTTTTCAATGTGGAGGTCAATTTGTTGACGTAGTTGTTTCCAAAGTCCTTTCCAAAAAGGTGGTTTGAAAAGTCGCTGAAAAAGGCATGGTTGAAATCGGCAAACCCCAACTCTTTCCGAATAACCAAATCTGAATACTCCAAAAGCCGTTTGAAAGTGGTTCGGTAAACTTGGATGCTGCCTTTTGAGTAGTTCGGGTTAGCGGCGCGTTCTTCGATGAAATTTAAAAAGTATTTGCGGAAAGTTTGGTGGTCGTCGGTCTCGACCCGTTTGCCTAAAAAAATATCCAGTTCATTTTTGAAGACTTCCGGCGAAAGGTTGACCTTGTTCAGTCTGGCACGGTGGGCAATTTCGTTTGCCTCGGATTCAATTTGATTTAGGCGAATATTGATTTCTGAATAGGTTGGAAATTTCCTGTCCTGTTTCGCCCGTTCGCGCTCTTTGTCCCAAAATTCAACGGGAATAACCAAACCAGTATAGTACCGAAGGTGCTTGCCTATCAAGAAAGTGAAACGTAAATAAATTTGTTGGTGAGAAAACCGGGAGCCAGGTTTGAGCAAAAACGTGGCTTCGTCATTTGCAGGTTCAATTTTAATACCCTGCAAAGTTGGTGGGGGATTGGTGGGTCAAATAGTGTGGCGAAAAAATTTAGTTCCGAGTGGTTTTATTTAGGTTAGTTTGGTGTTTTATTCATGCCTAAATTATTGATAATCAACAAAATAAAACCAAACCAAACTAACCATAAACAATCTTTGGCGGAGAGACAGGGATTCGAACCCCGGGTACCTTTCGGTACGGCGGTTTTCAAGACCGCTGCAATCGACCGCTCTGCCATCTCTCCTTTTCGTTCGGGGTGCAAAAGTAAACGCATCTTCCAAAGTCAAGTTCCTTGTTGGAAAATATTTTTTTGGAGGGCGAAATAAATTTCGTGCTGTGAAATGGTTGGAATGAATTCCGACCTCCATCAATCAATCCGCAAAGGCGATTTGAAAACGACGGGCAACTCGTCGTTCGATTGAGCCACTTTTATAAATTCATCCAAAAAGTCAATTACTTCTTCTTGATAGTCGCGGTTCAAATTTTTATTTCGGCAAATATCATAAATTTGCTTTTTATTGGCTACCAAGATTTTCGCCGCCCGCCGAAGTGCCTCGGTTTTTACCCCTGAAGACATCAAAAAACGGTCGCGCACGGTTTTCAAACCCGTTTCGCTGTTCGGCGAAGAATACGGAGCACTGACCAAACCTGAAAAATCAAAATCAAAAGGCACGGTGTAAATCTTTCCAGTTTCAGCGGTTTTGAGTAGCAAAATGTTGCGCATCGTGGCAATCTCCCAGTCCGTGTTGCCAATCATGTATTGAAACATGACCATCATCGCGGCTTGTTGGGCGTGCAAACTATCGGGTTCGATGCCGTATTTTTCAATTTCCATCGTTTTCGTGCGGGCGCAAAGTTCTTCTTTGTCTTCCAAAAGAATGGCCCACGACGAGATTTTGGATTTTTCAACATGGGTATCTCGGATGGTTATTTTTATCAGTCGCGCCCGAAAACTCAACGGCGACACCCCTTCAAAAATACGGTATGCCAAATATTCTTTGAGTAAAAGTGCCTCGCCGTCACGGCTGTCAAAACAGGGAACAACCAATTTCATCTCGTTCAAACTGTCCGTCAAACCCGCTGCACGCAAGTCTTTTTTGGAAAATTTTAATTTCAGGGGCGGTAATTCACAGGTTTTTCGCCGATATTTTCCACGTGAACGGATTTCAACCTGTCGCGTCTTGCCGTCGGAGGTGGATAAAGTGGCGGGAAAATAGGTATTGGTTTTTCTATTTTGGTTGAGGGTGGTTAAGTCGAGTTCGAGGGTGATTTTCGCATTTTCATTTTCAGTCAAAATATTGAAAATGGAAGTTGTGCCAGAAGTTTGTGCAGTTGCAAACTGCCCAAAACCAATTTGAAAGCAGCAGAAAATAAAAAATCGAACAATCAATTTTGGTTGGTTTCTCAAATTTTTAGGCCGAATTGAAAATCTAAAAAATGCAGTATCAAAATGTTTTGTAGTCATTTTCGATTTGGAAAAATTATTTTTCAGAAACATTCAGAAGCAAAAGTACAAGAAAGTTGGGCATTTGTTTTTTGTCCCTCGTATGATTTCGGGTGATTTTGGCTTTGAAAAACCCGTTCAAAACTCAAATTCCGAATTCCGTTGCCTTTTGACAAAAACCGACAACCCAGCATTGGTTGGTTTCTTTACTTTTGCCGAAGAAAATTATTTTTCAAAAATTTATCATTGACTTCTATTTTTTACATTTTTCAACATGAAAAAATTCACTTTTTCACTTTTCCTTTTGCTTGTCTTCGCAGCCGCAATGTTTGGGCAGGAAACTCCACGCGGTGTTTGCGGCACCAGTTTCGAAGACCAAATGTTGATGCGCCAAATGAACGCAGCCCTCGAACCGGGTACTTTTGAACGTGGCGCAATTCAATATGTCCCCATTCATTTTCACTTGACCACCAATTCTGCTGGAACCGCTAATAAAGTTCGGTACAGCAAAATTTTGGATTTGATGTGCCAGATGAATAAAGATTATGGCAAATTTGACATCCGCTTTTACCTCAGCCCGCACCCAACTTTGGGTTTGTTTGATGAATCCATAAAAAACGACAATGTTTATGAAAACCAGACCAACGCGACTTTGATGCAAAACAAACGGCATTTCAAAGCTTTGAATGTTTTTGTAACCAACCTCGCTGCTTCCGGAAACACCCCACCAAACGGCGGGACAACTTTGGCATATTACAATATCCCAAAAGATTGGGTAGTGAGCCGCAAAGACCAGATCAACGGAAGCGCAAACAATGGGACTTTGCAGCACGAAATCGGCCACTTTTTTAATTTGGCGCATACTTTTTTAGGCTGGGAAGAGGGCTGTTTTAATTCCACTTTCGCGACGTGGCCGATTGCCCCTGCCATTTCGCCCGGTGGAGTTCCAACCGAAAAAATGGATGGGAGCAACTGCCTCGTCGCTGCCGATGGCATTTGCGACACGCCACCGGACTACAATTTTGGCTATTGCAACGGCGGTTGCTCGGCTTACAACGGTGGAGCAAAAGACCCGATGGGCGTTTTGGTGAATCCGATGGAAAATAATTTTATGGGTTATTTTGAGAACTGCGATTACGAATTTACGGATGGGCAAATCACGGAAGTCAAAAAGAACCTCAACTCCTCGGCTCGAAATTATCTGGACAATACGTTCACCCCGGTTGCTGAAACAGTTACTTCGCCAACCGATTTATTGGTTGCACCTATTGCAAATGAAGTGACCCCATTTTACAATTATGTAGATTTTGATTGGAAAGATGTTGCAGGAGCCACTTATTATGTTTTTGAAATTGATCGCCTCTCGTCATTTTCCACCGCTGATTATCAGACGTTTGTGGTAACTGAAAACACGCAAATTTTGACAAATTTGAAAAAAAGTGTCCAATATTATTGGAGAGTGCGCCCTTTCAATGAATATGCAACTTGCGACGCTGGCAAAGTCACTTCTTTCAAAACAGGAGTGGACACAATTACTGCCATTCCCGAAATTCAAGCAATCAACGATTGGAAATTGATGCCAAACCCAGTTTCAAGTCAGTCTGTTTTGCAAATTCAAGTGAATGCATCTCAAAATTTTGAGGCAAACATTCAAATCACCAACACGATCGGGCAGGTAGTTTTCACCAAAACAGGCCAAGATTTTTCTGCTGGTGAAAACTTGTTTTCTGTTGAAAACATCAAACTTGCACCCGGCATTTACCAAGTTTCGCTTTCGTCCGGCGATGCTTTGATGAGTAAAAAATTAGTGATAATCAATTGAATTAGAAATGATTAGGCAAAAAAAAAGCCTTGCCAGATTTGGCAAGGCTTTTTTTTTTAGAAAAATTTTTCAGAAAGTAAATTTCTGCCGATTGTTTGATTTATCGGTTTCTTGAATCAATTTGTCGGGGTCGGCCAACACTTCGAATTCAAAACCACCTGCGTCGCAATCGCAATGATTTGGGGCTTTCAACGGAAATTCCAAAACACAAACTTTGCCGGATTTGATGGGGTCGAGGTCGCGTTTTGCGCCCAATCCGATGCAATGTTTCGAGGCAGTGTTCATTCCGCGAATCGCAACAGCAACGCGGCGGTTCGGGCGGCCATCACCAACATTTGTAATGGTGACGATCAATTTTCTGGTTTCGCCGCAGACCAATTGGACATCGGTGATGGCCAAATCGGGTAAAGGTTGTTGAACAGTCGTAAATGCAGAAAATGCAAAAACAAACATCGAGAGAAAGGAAAACGAAAGGAACTTCTTCATTTTTTAAAAAAATTTTGTGGGTGAGTAAGAGTGATTAATGACCTTTAATGTTTGACTCTCAAAAAGGGTTACCACCAATTTTAATTTTTTTCAAAACCCCGCCCAAAGCCTTTTCCGTTTCCCCAAAACTAAGCGAATCACTTACCTCAAACACGTTTCGAACCGCATCAAACTTTGATTTTTTCGAAAGCCATTTCCCACCTGCATCGTTTTCCAAAAATTTAGCATATCCTAAAAATTCTGGCTAGCCCACGAATTTGCCGTTTGCGGTTTTGGTTGAAAAATTTCCCCAAAAAATCACCCACAAATTCAGGCAACGTTTTCACCCCAAATTCTATCTCGTTAAATAAATAATCCGCCGCGCCGCGCAAATTTTTTCTAATTTGCCTCACCTTTTTAATCATCATTTCCATCCAAAAAATTTTTTACTCGATGAAAAAACCAATCCTCTCCATCTTTTTTTTGGGCTTTTCAGCCCTGCTTTTTGCACAAAACATTTCAATTTCTTATCAAAACCCAGACGGACTGACCGTTTGCGGTGCTGATAATTTTTCAATCACTTTGAACAACGGCAGTGCTGCGGCCATTCAAAATGCCACCGTCCAAATCATTTTGCCCGCCGGATTGACCTACCAAATCGGCACTGCCAGCGGGGCGAGCGAACAAAATATTTCGAACCTCGGCAACCCAATTTTTGGCATCGCAAATTTGCCGAACGGCGGCCAGCAAAATTTCACGGTAGGCCTCGAAGCCGACTGCAAATTGGTGGACGAAATCAATTCCGGCCAGTTATTTTCCATCCAAATCAAGGCAAATTGGCCGGGCGGCTCGGAAAACATCACGACCAATTCTTTCAAAATCGAAACTGGTTTGGTAATTGTCAACTCGGTCGCGCCGCCCATTTTTTCCGGCGAGGCGGGCGATATGTTTACCAGAATCATTTCGGTCACGAACACCCGGCAGGGGAAAATCGGCTCGCTACACTTCACCGACCAACATTTTCCGGGTTTGGAAATGGAAATTCCCGGCGTCGCGGGCGGCTCGAACACGTCTACATTTTTTGAAATTGACATCCCCGGCTCGTATTTTAAAAGTTTTGGCGACGGCGACGAGTTTTTTGAATTCAATGAAACTATCTTGATTTCCGAAAAAGTCATGATTACAGATTGCGGTTTGCCACCTTTTTCAAATGAAAGTTCGATAAAAGTAGGGTGGGGCTGCAAAAACGAAGTTTGCCAATTCGACACTGGCAAGGGCGAAGTGAGTATTTTGACTTCGACAAAAAATCCAAAATTGGTTTTTGAAACCGAATATGGCCTGCCGATGAGTTATTGCGCCGACGCGCCCTCAACCAATTTTTTGAAAATTACAAACACTGGAAACACCGCCGCGACAAATGTCCAAATCTCGCTCGGCTCGACCCGCCCGGACGTGATTGGATTGGATGTCAATTCCTTTTTGATTGACGGCACGAAAATCCAAACCAATTTGGACACACCCGGCGCGCTCGCTGATTGCAATCCCGATTTTTTACAATCCGCTTCGATTGTCGTGCCGCTCGTCCCGGCGGGTCAAACGGTCGTCGTGGCGTTCGACACCTATTTTTGTGGAGAAAAATGCGGCCAAGCCATGCCGCGAATCGAGGGCAATTATTTTTACAACAGAACCTGCCCGCCGACGGCTTTTGATGTAGGCAGTTTGTTTTTTATCCCCGATACTTTGGGTGCGAAAATAAAATCGGAGGTCAATTTTGATATCGGCGTTTGTCTGCAAGACAATCAAACTTACAATTTCAAATATTGGGTCAACTCAAAACGCCTGACAAAAACGACTGGTTTTTTGACCATAAAAATGGATTTGCCCTGGGGACTGTTTTGGGATGACACCTGCACGCCGACGCTCGACGGCCAAGTTCCGTACAGTTTGGATGCAAATGTGATTGGAAATACGAAAACTGAGGTCAAAATCACGTTCAAATTGCCCTTTTCAAAAGACTCGGTCAACGGCGATTTTTGCATGCTCAACGTGTGCCAAGATGTCAGTTTTTACGAATCCGATTTGCCGTCCGTGCCGCCGCGCGGTGCCGATTACACCGTTTTTCCGGTCGAAGAAACCTGCGACCCCTGCGTGCACAAAGTCAAAACGGAGACCATTTTGTCCGTTGACCCCGACCCCAAAAATGACTGCGGCGTGAGTTCTTGCGATGAATATAAATTGATTTTGAATTGCGGTTGCCGCGACGCGGCGCATTGCGTCGGTGGCGGCGTGAAGGGTTTGGTCGTGGCAACTTTTAATACTTTTCGAACCAATTTGGGTTTGAAAGATGCCAACGACGACCGCACCGCCGACAGCCAAGCAACCGCCGAACGAAAAGATGTGCGCCTCGACCGTTTCATTCCGGGCGATACTTTGCACACGATTTTGCGCGGTGTTGTTTTGTTGCAGCCCACAGGTGGGTTTAAATTTCGTATGTTTCACGAAGTTGTGGTTTCGGACATGGGCAAAAACGATGGCGATATTTTTGACCTCGGCTCCGTCAAAACGCAATTTGTAAATTATGATTCTCTAAAATATTTGGGCGGAAAAGTCAAGTTCGTTTCCGGTGGACAAGAATTTATTTGCCCTATCGGCGCGGGCGAAAAAAGCGACCAACATTTGATTACCATTGCCCGTCCAAACATCCGACCGTACCAAGAATTGGACAAATTGGCCTCGATGTTTCATGAATTTACGATTGACCCGGCGGGTTGTTTGTCGGGCGGCCAGACGGTTTTGAACCCCGGCGACTCGGTCATTTTTGAATGCGATTACACTTTTTTGAAAAATGTGGTGCCGAAATCCAACGCCGTGCCGCCGTTGATGAATTTCAGGACGACGGCCTGCGACAACACCAAACTTTTTGCCTGGAATTTTACAACCTGCGCGCCCATTCCCAGCCAATTTTCTGGTTTCCGCGAGCAAATCGGGGCGGGTGTTTTTTCGATAAAATCTTGCGAAAGTTCGTTCCAAACGCAACCGTTTTTTTACAATTTGAGGATTGCGCGGGAAAATATGTTCCCGTTCGAGGTGCGGAAATTGGCTCAATTCACGAAATTTGAACACACCGTGCCGCCAGGTTTAATTTTGGAAAATCTTGATTTGTCATTTTTTAAAAGACAAGAAATTTTTGATTTATTTCCAACCCAGCCGATGCCCCACACTTTGAAAAATGGGGTTTTGGCTTTGGATTTTTCGAAATTTTTTGAAAAACCAATCGACGAAGGTTTGTCTTTTTCAGTGGACGGAAAATTTGCGCCGTCCTGCGATTTTTTGAAACCGGATTCTGCAATTACCACAGCCACAATTATTTATCCCAATAATTTCCACAATCCAAACCCTTATTTTTTCAGACAATTTAACCCGCTGGGATATTATGCCAACCTGCCAAACCTCAAAGCCATCCCCGCCGAGGACGAAATTGAAACAGGTTCGCCGGACGTGGCGATAGATTTTTTCTTGAAAAATATTGCCGTCGCGCCTTCCCAAAACACTTGGGTTCGGGTAATCACGGCAGATGGAAGTTTGGCAAATATTGAACTTTTCAAAATGCCCGGCGGACAGCCCGTCCCACAAATTGCGGGTGTTTTTCAACTTGGGCAGCATGGCGGATTTTTTGATTTGCCGTACCAAATCCGGGCGAAAAATTTGAGTTGCGAACCGCTCCGCGTTTTCATTATTTATGGTTGGGATTGCCAGCCGGTGACCTCGCCCGGTGCGGCGAGTTGCGCTGCCGACACCGTCGAAGTTTTGTTAAAACAACTCCAACCTGAACTCGAATTGGTGGTAAAAGACGCCCCGACAAGCATCAATTTGTGCGAGGCGTCCGATTATTTTGAAATTGAAATTTACAACGCCAACGAGGGCACGACTTTCGATGTTTTTTCCACGATGAAATTGCCGGACGGCTTGACAGTCGTCGCCGGTTCTTGCCAAATTTCTTATCCGACTGGCCAAAATTGGAAAAATATCGCCGACCCGACCGCCAAACCGGGCAATGTTTTTTCATGGGAAATGGAAAAATTACTGCCCGCGCTCGCGGCAAATGGCTTGCCCGGCGTGGACAAAGCACCGCAAAATGGTTTTAAAATCCGATTTAAAGTGCTGGCCGAGTGCGGTTTTGTGGCAAATGCCCAGCCCGTTTTCGGAACGGAAGGCAAACAGGCCTGCGGCGCGATTGCAAATACGCTGCGAAAACCGGACGAACCGATAGTTTTGAATGGCGTCGCGCCGATTTACGACATCGAAGCGAGCCTCGGATATGTCAACGGAAACGGCGCGACGGGCTGCGGGGCGGAGCAAGAATTGGAAGTTTCTTTAAATTTGAAAGGCCAGGCTGGGGTGGGGGACAGCGTTTATTTGTTGTTGCCAGCCGGAATTGAATACGTTTTGAATTCGTATTTGCCCGGCCAAAATGCGCCGACAGGCGACCCGAAAATTTCCGGAAAAAATTTGCAATGGCCAATTCCCACCAATTTGGGCAGTGGCGCAACCATCCGTTTTAAAATAAAAGTGAAATACACGACTCCCGGCGACTGCTCCGACCAAGCCATTGTTTTGCAAACGCGCCAAAAAACAACTGGTTTTTGTGTTTCCACCAATTCAAATTGCCCGGTTTTCGTGGCGACCGGCGAGGCGATTTTGTTTTTCAATGCCCAAAATCCGGAGTTGATTTTGAAAAATTTTAAACCAAGCCAAACCGCAGGCGGGCAGGTAAATTTCACCGCCGACCTCGCCAACATCGGCAGCGACGCGGCGACAAAACCCGTCGTCCAATTTTACATTGACAAAAACAGCGACGGAAAAGTGGACGCGGGCGACCAGTTGGTTTTGACTTCAAATATTTCTGGAAATATCGCGCCGGGCGACGCTGCGAGTTTTTCAGGAAATCTAAATTTGGCGACCGCCGACCTCTGCAAATTGATTGCACACATCCCCGCTGCCGAAAATTGTGCTTGCGAACCGCGCACTTTTCCGCTCGATGGCTGGAATTTGTTGCATTCGACGATGGCAAGTTGCGAGGTGCAGCCCGTGACTTTTGGTGTTTTGAAAACGGCTGGTTTCAATTATGGCTGGACGCCTTCGACCGGTTTGAGTTGTACAAATTGTGAAATGACGACTTTCACGCCCGGCGCGGCGGTTTTGCCCGGCGACCGATTGACTTTTATTTTGACAGAAAGTTCGCCCGGCTGCACGATTGAACATCAATTTGAGGTGCAGTTTGCCGGGGAATTGGGCGTCGAAACGCCTGACCAAAAAGTTTGTCTCGGCGAAAAAGTTACGCTCGAAGCCACGCCCGGCGGCAGTTATAATTGGTCGGGCGCGGGCATCACTTCCCCGAATTTGCAAAGCCAAATTTTGTCGCCGACCGCGACCACGACCTATTTTGTAACCGTGACTTTTGCGGCAGGCTGCACCGGGACGGACGACGTGACGGTGACTGTTTTGAATAAAAACCAAACAGATTTGGGTGAAATCACGATTTGCCAGGGTGAAAAAGCAGATATTTTTGGAAAAATAACCGACGTTCCCGGTGAATATTTTGAAACTTTGAAAAATCAAAATGGCTGCGACAGCGTGCTTTCTTTGAAATTAAAAGTGCTGGAAACCGCCACGAACTCAAAAGTTTCAATATGTCCGGGCAGTTTTGTGCAGGTTTTTGATTCCATTTTTACGGAGGCCGGGCAAATTTCGAGGACTTTCAAAAATAGTTTGGGCTGCGACAGCACGCATTCTGTAACCATTTCAAAATCACCGGCGTTCAGTTTGACTGACCCAAAACAGGATACTTTGATGGTAAAAGAAGGAAAAATATTGAATGTTCCAGGCGGTTTTGCGAGTTACGAATGGATTCCGGCGACGGGTTTGAGTTGTTCGGACTGCCCAAATCCGACGGCAACTTTGGATACCGGGAAATATGAATTTAAGGTTGTTATCAAAAATGCGGGCGGCTGCGCAGATACTTTGACCTATCGAGCCATTGTTTTTCCGCCCTGCGACCCGCTTCGATTGCCGATTCCAACGGCTTTCACCCCGAACGGTGACCAGACGAACGATGTTTTTCGCGTCGCGCCTTTTGAAGGTTTGGAACGGGTGAGTTCTTTGGAAATTTACAACCGCTGGGGCGAACGGATTTTTCTGGGATCTGGCGCGTCGGCAGTTTGGGATGGAAAAATCGGCGACAAACCTGCGGTGAGCGACACCTATATATATATACTTCGGGTGAATTGCCCGTTTGATGGTGAAAAAAAGCCACGACATGGAGATGTTACTGTTTTGAGATAATATTTTTAAAATTAAATTTGAAGATGTAAAATTTCAAAATTAATCTGAAATGTAAAATTTAAAACCATCTATTTTGGTATTTTCAGTTAGCGTTATGTACAATAAAAAAGGGTGATTTTGAGGTTTTGAAATTCATTTTTCAAAATGGACAAGCAAGGCTGAAATCGGTCTAAATTTGTCGCCCGATTCACAAGTTGCAGGATTGGCTTTTGGGTCAATCCTGCAATTATTTTTTTTGATTCAATAAACACAACTGATTCAGTATCAATGAAGAATTCGTACTATGACCTTGTTGCACAGACATTTGACTTCCCACAAGACGGTTTTAGTTTGAGCAACGGTAAATTACTTTTCAATGAAATTGATGTTCACGACCTGATTACCCGGTACGGTTCTCCACTCAAAATCACTTATCTGCCTAAAATTGGAGAAAAAATCCAGTATGCACGGAAGTTATTCCGGGATGCAATTCAACGATACAATTACAATGGTAAATACGTCTATTGTTATTGCACGAAGAGTTCCCATTTTGCCTTTATTTTGAATGAAGTTTTGGAAAATGGGACACAAATAGAAACTTCCTCTTCTTTTGATATTGATTTGATTTGGCGTTTGCATCGTCAAGGTAAACTCAATAAAGGCATGACCATTGTCAATAACGGTTATAAACCAAAAGATTATATTGATAAGATAGTCGGATTAATTAATGATGGTTTCCAAAACGTTATCCCTGTTTGTGATAACCCAGAGGAATTTGAAATTTACAACAATTTAATTAAGAAAGATAAGTGGACTATCGGTTTAAGAGTTGCAACAGAAGAAGAACCGAATTTTGAATTTTACACTTCCCGGATGGGTATCCGACGCAGTTCAATTCTTAATTTTTACAAAGAAAAATTAATGGGCAATAACAAATTTCAATTGAAAATGCTCCATTTCTTTGTAGATACAGGGATTAAAGACAGTTTATATTATTGGAGCGAGTTAAAGAAAGGGATAAAGACTTATTGTGAATTAAGAAAAATATGCCCTACCCTATCTTGCTTAAATATCGGCGGCGGGATGCCGATAAGAAATTCATTGAGTTTTGAGTATGATTATGCTTATATGGTTAGTGAAATTGTTAAGTTGATAAAAGAAACTTGCGACGATGAAGGTGTTCCAGAACCTGATATTTATTCAGAATTTGGAAAATATACAGTTGGAGAAAGTGGCGCGACTATCTTTTCTGTTATCGGCAAGAAATTGCAAAATGACTCAGAAGAATGGTATATGTTGGACAATTCATTGATAAACACACTTCCTGATAGTTGGGGGATAAAAGAACGCTTTATTCTATTGCCAATAAACCATTGGGAAAAGGAGTATCAACGTGTTAATATTGGTGGGATAAGTTGCGACAATGCTGATTATTATAATTCAGAAGCGCACATCAATCAAGTCTATTTACCGAACGTTGATATGGATAAAGATGAACCGCTTTATCTCGGTTTTTTTCATACAGGTGCTTATCAAGAGGCTTTAAGTGGTTATGGTGGTTTGAAACATTGCCTAATTCCATCGCCTCGCCATGTTCTTGTCAATAGAAATTATTATGGCGAATTGGTGGATTGGGAGATTTTTCAAGAACAAGATTCAGATTCCATGTTGAAAATTTTAGGTTATTAGTTATTGGGAAATTAGTTATTGGCCAATAACCGATAACCAATAACTAATCCTCAATATCTTCAGGGACAACTTCCGGGAAAGTTTTGTCAGGGTTCCAAGTCCAAAGTTTTTGTTCATATTCTCGGCGCATCAATTCAATGTTATCATAGTGAAATTTGGCCTGCAAACGCGGAAATTTATATCTTTCAAATAAGGATTCTTCGTCAAAAGGGATTCCATAATGGATGCTTTCTCGCAGGGCAAAAATATACGCGAGGCCTTCCGTCCGTCTTCGCAACCATTCGCTGATACTCAAACAAGGGCTGCCGTGTCCAGGAATCAATCGAGTAAACCAGTTTTTATCGTGGATATAAGTCAATTTTTCGAGCGTCTGTTCATAAGCAATACTACTGTTGTAAATAAACGGGAACTCAATATTTGACAAATAATCACCCGCAATGCACAAACCCAACTGCCAAACCACCACCATCATCGAATCCGCAGTGTGGCCGGGCGTGAGATAAAAAGTCATTTTCGTTTGGCCGTGCCGAAATTGCACGCCGTCCCGAAAAATCAGAAAATTACCCACCGGATATTCAATTGGATACGGCCGTTCGATGTAGTAACCTTCGTCAAAATCCAAGATTTGCTCTACAATATCCTCTTTCGCCGGGTTGTTTGCAAACGCCTCGGAGATAAAAACCTTTTCCGGCTCAAATGCGCGATACCCAATAATATGGTCATAATCCGAGTGCGTGAACAACAAAAACAAGGGGCGAGTCCCGCGAATCGAGTCAGTGTATCGCCGGATTTCCAGCACTTCTTCCGGCAGCCAAGCCGGGTCAACGACCATCACGAGGTCGTCCGTGATTATCACCGTAGAATTTGTTTGAAATAGCGCACTTTGAAAAATGGTGATATTGGGGTCGCGATAAATAATTTTACTCATGAATCTGCTTTCGGTGTGGTTTATACCTTTGTGGCCACAAAAGTAGTTTTAGGAAATTGGGATATTGAGATATTGGGCTATTTTTTGAATGAACGAAAATATCTCAGTTCAGCCGATTCACCCAATATCCCAATAACACAATATCTAAATATCTTAATTGAATGGGAAATGTAGTTGCGATTGTTGGTCGCCCAAATGTTGGAAAATCAACACTTTATAATCGTCTGGTTGGCAAATTTGAAGCCATCACCGACGATTTTTCGGGCGTGACCCGCGACCGGAAATATGGTTTTTCGGATTGGGGCGGCAAAAAATTTACTGTCGTCGACACCGGCGGTTTTGTGAAAGACTCGACCGATGTTTTTGAAATGGCCATCCGCACGCAAGTCCGGACTGCTATCGCCGAGGCCGACGTCATTTTATTTATGGTAGACGCCCAAACTGGCATCACCGACCTCGACGAAGACACCGCGAGTTTGCTCCGCCGAAGCACAAAACCGGTTTATTTGGTGGTCAACAAAGTGGACAATAACCAAAACCTGATCGATTCCAATGAATTTTACTCGCTCGGTTTCGAGCACGTTTTTCCGATTGCCTCGATTTCGGGCAGCGGCACGGGTGATTTGATGGATGCGATTATTGAACACATTTCGAACGAGCCGACCATCGAAACCGAACTGCCAAGGTTTGCCATCATCGGCCGGCCAAACGTTGGGAAAAGTTCTTTGATCAATGCTTTGCTCGGCGAAGAAAAGCATATTGTGACCGATATTGCCGGCACAACCCGCGACCCGATTCACTCGCATTACAACAAATTTGACAAAGAATTTATGTTGATTGACACGGCAGGCATCCGGAAAAAAGCGAAAGTTGAGGAAGATTTGGAATTTTATTCAGTCATGCGGGCGATAAAAGCCGTCGAAGAATCGGACGTTTGTTTGTTGATGATTGATGCCGAGCAAGGTCTCGAAGCCCAGGACACTGCCATCCTCCGATTGGTTCAAAAAAGGCACAAAGGCCTCGTCATTTTGGTCAATAAATGGGATTTACTGAACAAAGAAACCAACACATTGCGCGATTATGAAAAGGCGATAAAAGTAAAAATCTCCCCTTTTAATGATGTCCCAATCGTTTTTATTTCGGTTTTGGAAAAACAGCGCATTTTTCAAGCCGTCGAAAAAGCGATGGAAGTTTATCAAAATCGCAGCCAAAAAATCAAAACCTCGGTGCTTAACGATTTAATGTTGCCAATTATCGAAAATACGCCACCAACTTCTGTAAAAGGCCGTTTTCCTAAATTTAAATACGTCACCCAGTTGCCGGTGCATTATCCATCGTTTGCGTTTTTTGTCAACAATCCGAACTACGTTCGTGAAACTTACAAACAATTTTTGGAAAATCAGTTGCGGAAAAACTTCAATTTCTGCGGTGTGCCGATCGAGGTTTATATTCGAGCAAAATAAAATTAAATCAAATTGTCCGAATCAGAATTTACAGAATTTTAGAATTTTCAAAATCATGTAAATTCTAAAATTCTGTAAATTCTGATTCAGATAATTTGGCAATTCAAATTCATTATGAAATCCACACTCCTCTCCATCCTCGTTTTCACAATTTTTGCTTGCAAAAATTCCAATTCTGAAAAAATAAACTCCGGCCAATCCATGCCCACCCAATCCATTTTTCGGGCAGAAAAATTCACCCCGCCCCACCCTGCCAAAAAGGAAAAACAACTCACCGATCCCGGCGGGCAAAAACGCAGCGACCCCTATTTTTGGCTGAACGAGCGCGAAAACCCCGAAGTTGGGGCTTTTTTGGAAGCCGAAAACCAGTATTTTGATTCGGTGATGACTCCGATCAAACCCTTCCAACAAAAATTATACGATGAAATGGTCTCTCGCGTCAAGCAAGACGACAACTCTGTGCCCTATTTTAAAAATGGTTTTTGGTATTATACCCGTTTCGAAACGGGCAAAGAATACCCGATTCACTGTCGAACGGTTCGAGAGCCTCACCGACCGGATGGAAATTTGGAAGCAGCCGAGCAAATTTTAGTGGACGTAAATGAATTGGCACAAGGCCATGAATATTGCAACGCGCAAGGTTTTGATGTCAGCCCGGACAATCGGCTATTGTTTTATGCCGTCGATTTTTCGGGGCGAAATTTGTACAAAACCGTTGTCAAAGATTTAGAAACGGGAAAAATTATTGACGGTGGTTTCGACAGTGCCGAAGCAGAATGCGCTTGGATGAATGATTCGAAATCATTTATTTATGCCACGAAAGATGCGGTCACTTTGCGTTTTGACAAAATTTGGAAACATAAAATTGGCTTAAATTCAAAATTAGATGAATTGCTACTTCATGCAAAAGATGAAACGCAATACGCCTATTTGTCAAAATCTAAATCTGAAAAATACATTTTTGTCCATCTTGGATACACGCACATGGAAGAGGCGTGGTTTTTGGATGCCGACCAACCAACCGGAAAATTTCAACAAATTGCCCCAAAAACGAAAGGCGTTTTTTACTCGGTTGACCATTTTCAAAACAAATTTTTTATCCGAACCAACGAAAACGCCACGAATTACAAATTGATGGAAACGCCCGTTGCCACACCCGGAAAAGAAAATTGGAAAGAATTTTTGCCCCACCGCCCCGACGTTTTTTTGGATGGAATTGAAATTTTCAAAAATCAATTGGCCGTTTTGGAACGCGAAAATGGTTTGAAAAAAATCAAAATCATTCGTTGGGACGACCCGAAAAAAGCGGCAAAAACCATCGATGTTGGCGAACCAACCTACGATGTTGAGTTTTCGCAAAACGTAGATTTTGACTCAAAACTGCTGCGCTACACCTTTTCTTCTTTAAAAACACCGCAGACCGTCGTTGATTTCAATACGGAAACGGGCGAGAAAACGGTTAAAAAAATCCGCCCGGTTTTGGGCGGTTTTTCTTCTGAAAATTATCAAACCGAATTTGTTTGGGCGACCGCCCGCGACGGTGCGCGCGTCCCGGTTTCGATTGTTTACAAAAAAGGCCTGAAAAAGGATGGAAAAGCACCTTGTTTTATGAAAGGCTACGGTTCCTATGGATTTAGTTTCGACCCGGATTTTGACCAACCGATTTTGAGTTTGCTCGACAGGGGTTTTGTTTGTGCCGTTGCGCACATTCGCGGCGGGCTGGAAATGGGCTGGAATTGGTACGAAAACGGCAAAATGCTCCACAAAATGAACACGTTCACCGATTTTATTGACTGCGGGGAAATGCTTTGCCAGCAAAAATTCACCTCGCCCGACCGATTATTTGCCAACGGCAGGTCGGCGGGAGGTCTTTTGATGGGTGCGGTGGCCAATTTGAAACCCGATTTGTTCAAAGGTTTGGTCGTCGGCGTGCCTTTTGTGGATGTTTTGACGACGATGGGCGACGCGAGCATCCCGCTCACGACCGGCGAATACACCGAATGGGGCAATCCCGCCACCCTCGCCGAGTACGAATACATGAAAAAATACTCGCCCTACGACAATGTGGAGGACAAAAATTACCCAAATCTGTTCGTCACCACCTCGTTCAGCGATTCGCAAGTTCAATATTTTGAACCTGCAAAATGGGTCGCAAAACTCCGTGACCAAGCCAAAAACAAAAACATGATTGTTTTCAAAACCAGCATGTCGGGTTCGCACGGCGGTTCGTCGGGGCGTTTTGAAAAGTTAAAGGAACGGGCGGCGGAGTACTCTTGGATGATGGGTTTGCTGGGGATGGAAGACAAAAAGATGGAAAACTGACCTAATTTTGCCTGAAATTTGGTTTGCCACAAAGACACAAAGAAAACATAAGTTATTAAAAACCAACACCTTATGTTTTCTTTTTGCCTTTGTGGTAAACCAAGAATTAATTCCGGTGGAGTAATTAAAATTTCAAGTTCATGAAAAATCTATTCCTATTCATTTTGGCTGTTTCTGCATTTTTTTCCTGCAAAGACAGCCCCGAACAAATCCCAGCTTACCTAAAAATCGAACCGTTTTCAGTCTCCGAAAAAGGTGGCGCGGCTTGGCAAAAACTCGCGTTGGCGATGGTTTATGTCAATGGCGAATATTTGGGTGCGTATTCTTTCAACAAAGAATTCCCAGTTTTGGCCGAGGGCGAGGCCGATGTGGTGGTTTTTCCCGGAATTTATGCCAATGGTTCGTTGAGTTCGCCGGCGATTTATTCGCCGCTCGCACGTTTTGATGCAAAAATCAATTTGAAACCGGGCGAAACTGCGGTCGCAAAACCTACCACAAAATATGAACCGACGGTAATTCAACCTTGGGGCGAGGAAGGCGAATTTGACAACAGCACTTTGTTTTTTTTCGATTTGGACTCGGATTCGACCACTTTTGTCCGTTTTGACGCTGACAATGCTTTCGAAGGTCGCTCCGCAAAATTGCAAGCCGACACCGGGCATCTTTTGAATGTGGTTGCGACAGATTGGGTCAAAAAATTGCCGTTTGCCGGGGCGCAAGAAATTTGGTTGGAAATGCATTATCGTTGCGACGCGCCTTTCGAGTTGTATTTGGAAGGCAAAAGTTCGAGCCATGCCCCGACCTCGCAACTCCTTTTTATTTTCAACGAAAAACCAACTTGGAATAAAATTTACCTCTCGCTTCGAGAAGCCGTCATTCAATCTCGGCAGGAAGAATATCGCTTGGTTTTCAAAGTTTCGGTGCCGCGCGATGAAAATGGAAAATATCCCCAAACCAAAGTTTCCGTTCAATTTGATAATCTGAAAATCGCCCACTTTTGAACAGCAACACCCGCCGCCGCCATACTTTTTATTATGGTTTTGCCGATTTTTTGATGGCCATGCTCGCATGGGCTTTGTTTTTTTTGTACCGAAAAATTTTGGAAGACGTGCCGCTCGACGCTGCGGTTTTTGCCGACAAAAATTTTTCGCTCGGCATTTTCATCATTCCCATAGGTTGGATTTTGTTTTACTCCATTTTTGACAAATACGACGATATTTATCGGCTTTCGAGACTCGAAACACTCAGCAGAACAGTGTTTTTGAGTTTTTTCGGGACACTGATTTTGTTTTTTACCTTGATTTTGGACGACGTGGTGCAAGATTACACCACTTATTATCGCTCTTTTTTGACACTTTTTGCCTTGCATTTTTTGCTGACGGCAACCGTTCGGATGATTTTATTGACCCGCGCCAGCCGTCGTTTGAAAAGTGGAAAAGTAAGTTTCAACACTTTAATTATCGGCAGCGACCAAAATGCGGCTGACCTATTTCATGAAATTTCAAATCGAAAAAAAGGCCTCGGCTACAAATTTTTGGGATACGTCGAAGCAAATGGTTTGAAAAACGCCCCGCTCGAAAAACACCTTTCCAAACTCGGCGGCATCGAATCACTCTCCGAAATTATCCGAGAAAAAGAAATTGAAGAAGTCATCATCGCCATCGAAACCTCAGAACACAATCGGCTGCGCGAAATTTTGAGTACCCTTTTTGATTTTTCAGACCGATTACTGGTCAAAATCATCCCAGATATGTACGACATTTTGCTCGGCACGGTGAAAATGAACCATGTTTTTGGGGCAGTTTTGATTGAAATCAGGCAAGAATTGATGCCCGTTTGGCAAAAAGTGGTGAAACGGATTTTGGATGTCGGAGTCAGCTTGACGGTGCTGATTTTGTTGTCGCCCGTTTTGGTTTACATCATTTTGCGGGTAAAATTTTCGTCGCCCGGCCCCGTTTTTTTCCAGCAAGAACGAGTTGGTTTGAATCGCAAACCGTTCAAAATCATCAAGTTCCGCTCGATGTTTTTGGATGCTGAAAAATTTGGGCCACAACTTTCCGTCGAAAATGACCCGCGCTGCACCCCGTTCGGAGCGATGATGCGAAAATGGCGGCTGGATGAATTGCCCAATTTTTGGAATGTTTTGGCGGGCGATATGTCGCTCGTTGGGCCGCGTCCGGAGCGCGCTTTTTTTATCGAACAACTTTTGGGAAAAAACCCACATTACAAACATTTGCTGAAAGTCCGCCCCGGCATCACGTCGTGGGGACAGGTGAAATACGGCTACGCCTCGACGGTGGATGAAATGTTGCAACGACTGAAATTTGACCTGCTTTACATTGAAAATATGTCGCTCGCGCTGGATTTTAAAATTATGTTTTACACCGTTTTGGTTTTGTTGCAAGGCCGAGGCAAGTGAAAATGGAACGCAGATGACACAGATTTTCAAGCACAGATTTTAACGATTTAAATCTGTGCTTGAAAATCTGTGTCTTCTGCGTTCCATTTTTCAAAAAATCATTTTGTACAAAACCGCCGCGCAAACCCCTCCGACAATCGGCGCGACCACCGGAATCCAAGCATATCGCCAATCGTTTCCACCTTTTCCCGGAATCGGCAAAACAGCGTGGGCAAGTCGCGGCCCCAAATCACGCGCTGGATTGATGGCATATCCAGTCGTGCCGCCGAGCGAAATTCCGATGGACAAAATCAATGCACCGACTATCAACGGGTTCAAACCATCCGCAAAACGATTCGCACCGATGGCCATCAAACCCAGCAACAACACAAATCCGCCAATAAATTCGCTGATAAAATTGCCGACCGTGTGCCGTTCGGCGGGTGCAGTACAAAAAACCGCCAATTTCGCAGCCGGGTCAGGCGTCTTCGACCAGTGCGGCAAATAGTGTAAATACACGAGCGAAGCTCCCAAAAACGCACCCAAAAATTGCCCGGCGAGATAAAAAGGTACTTCGCCAGCTGTGAATTTTTCGGAAAATTGCCCGGTCGCGGCCAAAGCCAGAGTCACCGCCGGGTTGAGGTGCGCCCCCGAAATTCCGCCCACCAAATAAATGGCAAACGTCACGGCCAACGCCCAGCCGATGGTAATGACAATCCATCCGGCATTTTCATTTTTCGTGCCTTTCAGCACCACGCCCGCCACGACTCCATTTCCGAGAAGCACGAGCAGCATCGTTCCGAGTGTTTCTGCTAAAAAATTTGACATCATTGTTGGATTTACGATTTTAGATTTTAGATTTACGATTTTACAAAATTTACAATGTCAAATTTACGATTTCAGATTTCGATTCGATTTGTGGGCAATCGTAAATCGTAAATCCAAAATCGTAAATATTTAATACCCACCAGCCGCATCATCTCCTCGATTGTCCGCAGCCACTTCTAATTTTCCATCCGGGCGCACCAAAATTGCTTCAACCCGCCCAATCGGGTCGCGGACAAAAACCTCGTGTCCCATTTTTTGAAGTTGTTCAACCACGCCCGGCGGCAGTGCGTCGGGCTCGATTTGGATTTTATCCGGCGTCCATTGATGGTGAAAACGTTTGGCCTGCACGGCTTCGGTGGCGGTCATTTTGAATTTCCAAATATTTAAAATCGTCTGAAAAACCGAGGTCGGAATCGTCGTGCCGCCCGGCGTGCCGACGACGAGCCACAATTTTCCATTTTTCAAAACGATGGTCGGGGTCATGCTCGAAAGTGGCCGTTTTCCGGCGGCGATGGCGTTCGCTTTTCCACCGATGGCTCCATAAATATTGGGCATACCGGGTTTTGAAGAAAAATCGTCCATTTCATTGTTCAAAATAAAACCCGCGCCCGACACGACGCAACGGCTGCCGTAACTGTCGTTCAAAGTCGTCGTGACCGAAACGGCATTTCCAAATTTATCAACAATCGAAAAATGGGTGGTCTGGTCGCTTTCTTTAAATTCTCCTGCCTTCACATTTTGGCTCGGCGAGGCTTTTTGGGTGGAAAAATCCGCCATTTTTGAGGCCAAATAACTGGAATCCATCAAACTTTTAACCGGAACTTTCCAAAAATCCGGGTCGGCAAGATGCGTTGCACGATCCGAAAATGCACGTCTTTCCGCTTCCGACATCAAATGAACTGCCGCAGCGGAATGAAAACCGGAGTCCAAACCTGCCTGATTTTCCATCATTTTCAAACATTGGGCAAGAATTATCCCCCCGCTCGACGGCGGTGGCATGCCAATAATATGCAATTCGTGGTGGTCAAATTCGAGCGGCGTGCGCCAAACGGAGTGGTAATTTTTCAAATCTTCCATCGTCAAAATCCCACCTTTTTCTTTCATTGTGTGTTCGACGAGGGCGGCAGTTTCGCCGAGATAAAAACCATCGCGGCCGTGTCCGGCGATGCGTTTCAGCGTCCGGCCAAGTTCTTTTTGAATCAGCCAATCGCCCGGCATCCACGCGAGCATTTGGACAAAAACCGAAATATTGCTGCTGTGCCGGATGAAATTGCTTTTCTCTTTGTTCAAATTCGTGGCTTCCTGTTGCGTGATTTGAAAACCTTTTTCGGCCAGCCAAACCGCCGGGGCGAGCAATTCCACCCATTCCAAACTGCCATATTTTTTGTGCGCTTCCCACATTCCATCCACCGAACCGGGAATTCCGGCGGCGAGCGCACCAAAAACACTTTTCGCCGACGTGATATTTCCGAAAGAATCTTGGTACATTTTTTCAAAAGCCGCTGCCGGGGCAGTTTCCCGAAAGTCAAGCGCGGCAGTTTCGCCATTTTTTCCACGAAAAATCAAAAATCCGCCACCGCCGATGTTCCCAGCCTGTGGATAAACGACGGCCAAAGCAAATTGGACGGCAATCGCAGCATCCACAGCATTTCCACCTTTTTTCAAAATATCGAGGCCAGCCCACGCCGCCAACGGGTGCGCACAACTGATTCCGGCTGAATCGGCGATGACCGTTTTATCGGTTTTGTACGGAAATGGGATGTAATTTGGAAACTGGGCTTGGCAATTTGCGAAAGCAAAAAGCAGCAAAAACAAGGCAAGATTTTTCATTATCAATTTTTAAAACTGCCTCAAAAGTATGTTTTTACTTCTCCAAATTTAAAACAGGTTGGGTCGAAAATCCATTTGAAATTCTCTCAAAAAACACAAACCCATTTTTTCGGTAGAGTTCCCGGCAGTCCGCGCAGTTTTGCAAGTCGCCGAGGTTCGTGATTTTGGTTACGAAATAAACCTTTTTTCCCGGCTGACCGAACCGCAAATTTTGAAAATCATCCACTGTTTTGTCGCCGCAAACTGCCCGTTTTTTGGTGTAAAAAAGGTGGGCAAAACTTTTAAAACCCACTGGACGGACAAAACAATCCTCGTTCGATTTGCTTTCGTAAAATTGGATGGCCGCGTTTTGGGAGTAGTTTTCGATGTTTTTCACATAAAAAAACAATGCAGATGCCGTAAAAATCGCCCCGCCAGAAAACAGCACCTCGGCACTTCGCCAGACGTTTTTCTTTTTCCAAAAATAAAAACCAGCTGCAACGGAAATTGCCAAAACCACGCCCGGCAAATAATGGATCCAGCACCAAACCGAGCCTGCTTTCAAATTTTCGAGGGCAAATTGGTCGCGGGAAAAAAGCGGTTTCAAAATTTCAAGATGATTTCCAAAATATGGAACGGCCAAAATCGCAGCCGCCAAAACCGTCCCGACTGCTGGCAAAACGAAGGTTGTCGAACGAAAAAATTGGCGAAATTTCATGGCTCGCCAAATCGTCACCGCCGCCAAAAAAGTCAACGGAAAATAAGCCATCGAAGAATAATGGACGATTTTAGTTTTCACTAAACTGAACAAAATCAGCACGACCCAAAAAAGTATCTGCATCCACGTTGTTAAATCAGAGCGTTCGCAACCGACGAGCGGGTTAGTTTCATCCATCATTTCTGCTTCTGATTCGTGGTCGCCCCACAAATTTGGAATCGCAAAAACCGACGCCGGAAAGCACCCAATCAGCAAAATCACAAAATGATAGCCGAAAAAACCACCGTGCCCGGCATCTTCGGTGGTCAAAAGTCGGATTTGGTAGGTGATAAATTCGCTGACAAACCAAGTGCCGTGCATCAAAATTTCCGCCGAAAACCAGAGCGCGGAAACCGACGCGGCGGCCAAAGTGAACAGTGCAAAATGTTTGACGTAGCCGCGACCGCGAAATTTATATTTTCCCCAATAAATCAAAATGACGAGCATCGGAATCAAATATCCGACCGGGCCTTTTGTCAAAACGGCGAGCCCGACAAACCAGCCGCCAATCAAAAGTGCTCGATATTTTTTCCAAAAACTGGGGCGGTTTTCAGCAGTTTGGCAAGTAAAAAACTGCCAACGAAATTGGATAAATCCATATAAACCGCAGAAAATGAAGAAGTTGAACCACGGATCGATGATGCCCGACCGAAAATAAAAATGCGGCAACAAACTGCCCATCCAAGCCAAAGCCCACAACCAAGCGAACGAACGGGAGAAGATTTTTTTTCCAATATGAAAAACCAAAAGGAGCGTGGCGATGCCGCAAATCGCGTTCGGCAGGCGGGCGGCGAATTCGTTGATGCCAAAAACATGCATCGAAATTGCCTGAAACCAGATAAAAAGCGGCGGTTTTTCCCAAAAAGGTTCAAAATCAATTTGCGGGCGGAAATAATCACCGGTCAAAATCATCTCGCGGGCAGCCTCGGCGAAGTTGATTTCGTCCCAATCGAACAGGTGGACACCGCCCAAAAACGGTACGAAAAACAACAGACCGAGAAAAAGTAAAATCAGATAATCCCGCATTTTTTTAACGATGAACTTTGAACGATGAACTATGAACAAGGCAAAAAGGGAAAGTTTGTTCAGTTTATGAAAACACAAAAGTGTTCATAGTTCATCGTTCATAGTTCATCGTTATTTAAGCATTTTTTTCACGTCGTCCGTTTTGTCGTAGCGAGCGTCCGCGAAAATCATTCCCGAGGCTGAGCCTTTGTCAAAAATGAAGTCAAAACCTTTGTCGGCGGCTAATTTTGTAATCGCGGCGTAGACTTTTTCTTGAATCGGTTTGACCAATTCTTCGCGTTTTTTGAACAAATCACCTTCCGGACCGAAGCGGCGGCGTTGCATGTCGCGCACTTCTTTTTCTTTTGCCGTGATTTCGTCCTCGCGTTGTTTTTTCATTTCTTCGCTCAACAAAACTTGCTCGGCCTGAAATTTTGAGTATAAACCTTTGATTTTGTCTTGCTCGACTGCGATTTCTTGGCGCCATGCGGTTGCCAATTTATCGAGTTGCTGTTGTGCTTTTTGATAGTCTTCCATGCTTTCCAAAATGTTCGTAACATCCACATAAGCAATGCGTTGCGCGGAAACGATGCCCGAAAAAGCAAAGGTGAAAATGGTCAAAAGCGATGCGATTTTTTTTAACATGACTAATTTTTTTTAAGTTGATGAATTGAAAAGTTCGGTGGTTTGGTGGTTTTGAAGTTTGGGGGTCAAAAGTATAATTTGATAACAATTTGACGGCGGTTTGATTGTCCAAGTTACATCGCGGTTGCCTGCTGGGTTTTAAAAATTTTAAGCAAATGAAATCTAAGTTTTTGATTTTCAGTTTATTAAACATGGGCAAGGCAATTTCAACCTGAAAAGTTTAACCCGCATTTAACGGCTTTTCGCATCTTTGCCCGACAAACAATTTCTGATGGAAATTATTGAGAATCAATCATTTGAGCCAATTATCCCCCACCCTGCCCCGCCGTTGGATCTGACGGAAGACGAGGTGAAAAAACTTTTTGTCCCGTTTTTGCGCGAGTTTTACAAATACCGCTATGCCATCGAACCGGGCACGAGCATGACGACTTTCGATAATTTGGGCGAGGGCGGAATCGTCGCCGACGGCAAACTCACTTTTCTAAAAACCGATGACGAAGACCCCGAAAAACGCCAGTTTTTCACCTGCACTTTCGAGGCCACGAGCCGCGACAAAATGCAGGAAATCAAATATGAACCGAACATCGGCTACTTGATTTGGGACAGCGTGGCCTTCGCCGGGGCTTTCACGACAGCGATTTATGTGCTTTCTTACATTATGCGGACGAATTTTTTGTACCGTTTTGGCGCGGTCGGAAACCTCGGAATGGTCGTCGCGGTCTGGTTCATGCTGTATTCTTTTTGGTTTTTTTTGATGAAAAATTGGCGGAAATACCGCTACATTTTTGCCATCAACCAATTCAAACAATATTTTGCCGATGAACAATGGTGCGCCATCGCGGGCGATATTTTCGCACTGCCGACCGACCCGTTTTTGGTCGAACTGAAAGAACAGTGCATGTTCAACGGTTTTGGTTTGGCCGTTGTCGAACGCGACGGTTCGGTTCGACCGATTGCCACGCCGTCGCGGCTCGGAATGTATGGCCGTGACCGAAAAATGATTGATTGGGTCACGGCCAATAAATATTTCCAAAAAATCGCCGCGCCCGTCCAAGCCGCTGGAAAAATGCGCGAAAAATTGCCCGACGAACTGACCGTGGTTTTCAACAAACTTTGGAATCCGATTCAATTTTACCTGATTTCTCCGCTGAAAAATACGGCTTGGAAAATCGTCGCAAAACCGTTTGGCGTGACCTCAACAATTTATAGCCGTTGGCAAGGCAGTTACACCACTCAAAAATCGGTTACAGTTTTGAGCCTTGCGGTGATGTTCTTTTTTTTGTACAAAACCTTGCAGCACAAGAGTTTAGAATTTGCGGACGATGATTATTTTGAAAAAATTGGCAAACGAATTTCCGGTGAAAATCCCGAAGATTATCGTGGCTACATCGTCGATGGCGAGCCGATAAAATATGGTGCAATCCCAAAACAATACCCCGATTCCGAGTTGCCAAACGATGACGACGTGCAAACAATTGACCTTTCGGGCGACGGCGAAGATGAAAATATTCAAACAATTGACCTTTCCGGCGACGGTGAAATTGATGAAAAAACGGAATTTCCACCGGAAGTTTTGGAAGAAAAACCTGCCGAAAAAGTGGTTGAAAAAATCGCCGAAAAACCAGCCGTTTCACTTCCCACAAAAAAACCACGCGCCACGACACCTTGCAATTTGGTTTCCAGTAAAAAAGGTTGGCTCGTTCAAGATGGTTATTTTTCAGACAAATCTTTTGCCGACGAACGCCTCGGCTATTTGACACATCGTGGTTTGAAAGCATTCGTCGTGCCGGGAAGTTGTGTGGATAAAAATTCAGTGGGTTATTTTATTTTTTGGGGCGATGTTTTGTCTACCGAAACTGCTGCTCGTTCTGAGTTAGACGACTACCGAAAAACCCTTTCTCGATATTCTTTGCTTTTTGAAAAACCACCCATTTTGAGGCATTTGAAATGAAAAAACGACTCGCCCAATTTTTCCTAAATCTTTCTAAACCAACGACTTCCAATGTTTTTCGCCTCGTCGTGCTCGGTTTTTTGGCGCAGGTTTTTTTGTCCTGGAAATTGTGGGACACCTCAAATCGCACTTTTCCGCAAGTCCCAATTTTGTTTTTCGAAACGGGTTTTCCAAATTTTGGAGTTTTTCCAGCCCTTGTTTTGGTAGGTTTGCTGGCCGCAGTTTTTGTTTTTCCTTTGAAAAAAAGACTCGTTTTCACCCTGGTTTTTTGGCTCGGCGGGATGATTTTTTTGGATTTGACGCGACTGCAAGTTTGGGTTTGGTTTTATTTTTTGGTGATTTTGATTGTTTTGAATGACTTTTTTTCAAAAAAATTACCAAACCCAAACCCAACCAAGTTGTCATTCCGTAGGAATCTGCCCAAGATTGAAACGAAATCTTCAATTCAAACCGGGGCAGATTCCTACGGAATGACAACGTTGGGAAATTTAGAAAATCACATTTTTTTTGACCTCCGTTGGCTGCTCGCCGCCGTCTATTTTTGGGGCGGTTTCAACAAATTAAACCCGTATTTTTTTGAAGATATTTTCCCGTGGCTTTGCGAAGCAAGCGAGCGGCTTCATTTTTTTTCGGACAAAAAATGGGCGGCGGTGAGTGTCGCAGTTTTTGAAATGATGCTCGCGCCGGGGTTGCTTTTTCAAAAAACGAGGCGAGTTTTTGGCTGGCTGGCAGTCGCTTTTCATTTGGCTAATGTGTTGATGCTCAGTCCGTTGGGTTTAAATTGGAATGAAGTTGTGATTCCTTGGAATCTCGCGATGGCCGTTTTGGTTTTTTGGGTTTCTGGAAAAAACGACTCCCATTTTTTGCACACCGAACCTTCCAAGTTTACGAAAGTTTTAAACTTTCGTAAACCTGACCTGACCATTTTGGCATTTGCATGGCTCGCTCCGCTCCTCAATGTTTTCGGCGGCTGGCCAGAAAATTTGTCGTGGAAAATGTACGCTGGGACTCACCCCGAATGCACATTCATTTTTGATAAGTCGTTGAAAATCAACGCCCCACAACTTGTTTTGGAAAAAACAATTGAAGGAAAAGAAAACAATTTGACGCTCGATGATTGGGCAATCGGCGAACTCGGCACGCCGCCATTTTCCACAGAATTTGCTTTGAAAAAAGCGGGAAAAACTTTGTGCAAACGGTATGGAAATTCTGAAAAAACAGGTTTTTGGATTTTGACGACGACGCCTTGGAAAAAAGGCGCAGAAAAAGTGGAGCAGTTCGATTGCAAGTTTGGTCAATAAAAATTAAAGGCTCAATTGATTCATGCGTAATCAAAAATCGAAGTGGTCTGAATCAGAATTTGCAGGATTTTAAAATTTACAGAATGCAATGCTGCTAATTTTTAAAATTCTAAAATTTTGCAAATTCTGATTCAAACATTTTTGAAATGAAAAAAATCAAGCCAATTTTGAATTCCGATATCCATATCCAAAATAAATCACCAGCCCCGCCAGCAGCCAAACAAAAAATCCAAACCAACTGTGCGCCGGAATTTGCGCCATCATGTAAAGGCAAAAAACCAACCCCAAAATCGGAATCAAAGACAAATTATGCTGAAAAGCATAAACCGCAACCGTCAAAGAAGTAAAAACAAACAACCACATCGGGATTTTGTGCTGAAAAACTGCCCAGCCAGTTGCGCCATTTTCGCCGTCCGAATTGGTTAGCCAATTCATCGTTTCCGTTTGAAAATTTGAAAAAAGGAAAATCGCTGCAGCCAAAAGCATCGCCGGGTAAATCCATTTACCATTAATATAAGGTATCCGAAATTTGCCGCGAGGCGCGTTTGGTGTCATTTGCAATTTCAAAACGCCCGCGCAAACGAGCACAAAAGCAAACAAAGTGCCCATACTGCACAAATCCAAAACGGTATCGGAAGGAATAAAAAGCATCGGTACAACCACGAAAAGTGCGGTGATAACCGTCGCAAATGTCGGCGTCCGATATTTTGGGTGGATTTTTGAAAAACGTTTTGGCAGCAGCCCGTCGCGGCTCATCGCCATCCAAATGCGTGGTTGGCCGATTTGAAAAACCAAAAACACGCCCGCCATCGCCACCACCGCACTCACCGCGATGACACCGGAAAACCATTGCAAACCCAATTTTTCAAAAACAAAAGCCAGCGGGTCGCCCACGTCCAACAATTTATAACTGACCATCCCGGTCAAAACGAGCGCGATGACGATGTACAAAACCGTGCAAATCACGATGGAATAAATCATCGAGCGCGGCAGGTCGCGCTGCGGGTTTTTGCATTCTTCGGCGGTCGTCGAAATGGCATCGAAACCGATGTAGGCAAAAAACACGGATGAAACACCAGCCATCACCCCGCCAAAACCGTTCGGCACGAACGGCGTCCAGTTGCTCGTATCCACATAAAACGCGCCGACGACGATGACCAAAAACACCACAATCAATTTCAAAACAACCATCAAATTGGCCGTGTTTTTTGATTCTCTCATCCCGACGTAAACCAAACAGGTAATCAACAAGGACATAATGATGGCCGGCAAATCCAAAATTATCCGAAAACCCGCAAGCATCGGTGCGTTTTGCCAAGCATGGTAACCTTCTCGTTGATATTCTGAAAGTTCGGAAATGGGTTTGCCGGCTGTCAATTGGGCTGAAAATTCATTGAAAAGAGCCTTCGCAGATGGATAATCTATCGTTGCCCATTCCGAAATATGCCAACCTGCGCTTTCCGCCAGCCTCGTAAAATACCCCGACCACGAAACGGCAACCGTGATATTCCCAACGGCATATTCCATAATCAAGGCCCAACCGATGATCCACGCCATCAATTCGCCAAAAGCGACATAAGAATAGGTGTACGCACTGCCCGAAATTGGGATCAGCGAGGCAAATTCGGCATACGCCAAGGCTGCAAAACCACAAGCCAAGGCCGTAAAAATGAAAAGAAAAACCACCGCCGGCCCTCCATTGTAACTCGCCGAACCGATGGTGCTAAAAATCCCCGCTCCAATAATGGCCGCAATGCCAAAAGCCGTGAGGTCGCGGACGTTCAAATTTTTGTCGAGGCTCACTTCGCTGTCATTTTCTTTGTCGAAAGTGGAAAGCGTTTGCTCGATAGATTTTTTACGGAGAAGATTGTCGAAAAATGCCATACCGTTTAGTTATTAGTTATAGGGAAATTGGTTATTGGTGGGAAAACTAATTTCCCAATAACCAATAACCAATTTTCAACGCCCAAAGTAGCACCTTTTCTATTTTTCCAAAATAAAAAAAGCCATCCCATAGTGGTGAGATGGCTTTTTGTTCTGAGATGAAATCGCCTGCAAAGAATTTATTTCTGATAATTTGCTTCAATGTAGGTAATCGCTTCACCCACATTGGTGATTTTTTCGGCTGCATCATCAGGAATGGAGAGATCAAATTCGCGTTCGAATTCCATGATTAACTCCACGGTGTCGAGAGAATCCGCTCCGAGGTCTGTGATGAAACCGGCGGTTGGGATGACTTCTGCCATATCAATGGACAATTTGTCCGAGATAATTTTTTTTACACGAGATGCGACGGTTGGTGCCGAGGGCACTACTACTGGTTCTGACATTTTTTTTTAATTCTTTGATGAAAAGTTCATTTTTTCGGCGGCAAAGAAACGGCAATACTCAATCTGAAAAAAATTTTTTCACACCGTTTTTCACCTGATTACGAATCAGTCTGACGCAGTTTTGAAAAAATCGCAACGAACTGGGGCATATTTTTTTTCCAGAAACTTTATTTTTTTGTAAAATAATCATCCTTTGGCGAGTATTCGCCGGTTGATTGGCAAAATCCCATGCAATCCACTGATTGTTATTGCCTTTTTTGAATTTGACTTTCTACTTTTGTCGCCGATAAAATGGATGGTGTCAAATTTACACCTCCAATTTTTTTTTCAAAAACCGTCTACCCGAGTCAAAAAAATTAATTCGCCATGCGAAAAGTTAACAGGCAGAACACCAAAATCGTCGCCACCGTCGGCCCCGCATCCAATTCTTACGAAAAACTGCTCGAATTGGTGGATGCCGGAGTCGACGTTTTTCGATTGAATTTTAGTCATGGCACACACGCCGACCACCAAAAAGTAATCGAGCACATCACCAACATCAATGAAAAATACAATACCCACATCGGGATTTTAGCGGATTTGCAAGGGCCGAAACTCCGCGTCGGAAAAATAAAGGACAATGCTTTGCAGATTGTCACCGGACAAATTATCACCATCGTCAACGAAGAATGCCTCGGCGACGCCGAGAAAATTTATATGTCCTACGACCAATTTTCAGAGGATTGCGACCTCGGCGAACGGGTCATGATGGATGATGGCAAGTTGATTTTTGAAGTCGTCGAGACCAATAAAAAGGACATGGTCAAATTGAAAGCACTTTATGGTGGCATTTTGAGCAGCAATAAAGGTGTAAATCTGCCCGACACCAACGTAAAACAACCTTCGTTGACAGATAAAGACCTCGCCGATTTGGATTTTGTCCTGACCCAACCCGTAAATTGGATTGCTTTGTCCTTCGTCCGCCGCCCGGAAGATGTCCACGATTTGCGTGCCCGAATTCAGGCAAAAAGCCATCCGGCAAAAATCATTTCCAAAATTGAAAAACCGGAAGCCGTCAAAAATATCAAAGAAATCATTTTGGCATCCAACGGAATTATGGTTGCTCGCGGTGATTTGGGCGTCGAAATGCCGCTCGAACAATTGCCGCACACCCAAAAAATGATTGTCCAAATGTGCATGCAATACGCCCGCCCGGTCATCGTGGCGACCCAAATGATGGAATCCATGCGAACCGACCCATCCCCCACTCGCGCAGAAATCACTGACGTGGCCAACGCCGTTTTGGACGGCACCGATGCCGTGATGCTTTCCGCCGAGACCGCAACGGGCAACCATCCTCCGCTCGTCGTTCAAGCCATGACCAAAATTATTGAAGAATCTGAAAAGCATTATTGGCCACAAATCGAGGGAAAACGACCATTTTCAGCAGCAAAAGCAGGTACTTTTTTGTCTGACGTGATTTGTTTCAATGCTTGCAGGGTGGCCGAGGAAACAAAAGCAAAAGGGATTATCGGCATGACGACTTCGGGTTACACGGCTTACAAAGTCAGCAGTTTTCGTCCGAATTCAAAAATTTACATCTTTTCTGGCCTGCTCCACAACTTGAACGCCATGAATTTGCTCTGGGGCGTCGAGTGTTTTTACTACGACAAATTTGTTTCGACCGATGAAACGATGAACGATGTAGAGGCCATTTTGAAAAATAGCGGCCATTTAAAACAGGGAGATATTATAATCAACACTGGTTCGATGCCCTTGCATAAAAAATTGAGAACCAATATGTTGAAGATTACCGTGGTTGAGTGATTTTTAGAATATTGATTTTACGGCTTTCCACTGATTTTTTTTTCATTTTAATTCTTAAAAAAATCAGTGGAAAGCAGTAAAATCAGTCCAATCAATGTTCTAAAAATCACTTCCATGAAACGTTTTCCAACTGTGCCAATATTCTTGATAAACATTGACTCTTGTCAAATTGGGTTTATCCAAAGTCAATGATTTTCCCTGCAAATTGTACAAAGTTTGTCCATCCGAAAGCGTATCGTTTCTAATAGTTAGCAATTGGTTTTCATCATTTCTAATAAATGCAAATAGACTTTTCTTATCGTCCGCTAATAAAACCACAACTGGCTTGTTATCTATCTTATCGTTTATAATCTGCTTTTGCTGCAATTCTATCCAATCATAAGCCTTGCTTTCTTTTCCCAAAGAAATTCCGGCAATCCACGATTTATTTTGCCAAGAAACAGTGTCGCGGCGGGTCAATTTCCCAGTCAAACGCCCCTTTTCATAAATAGATATTGAATCATATTCCACCTGAAAAGTTGGGTCGGGCTGCATCACCAAACTATTCGGATACAATTCAAACCATTTATCCAAAGTCGTTTGTGTGGATGGAAATTCTGGTAAAAATTGCCCTTTCAATTTGCCTGCGCAAGCCTCGCCCGTTGCCTGCCGCCACCAACTTTTGGTGGTTTTGTCCTCAAACATGGCATTAAAATGATCCATTCCGACCAATCTAAAAGTTTCCAATTGCCCATTTACGATCGGTTCAAAAACCCGCCCAGTCCGGCAAACGGTGCAATATGTTACAATGACGGGTTCGCCACCGATTGAATCAAAAACTTGATGGTGATAACCTAAAAATTGTATCGGATAGGCTTTTGCTTCGCCCTTGTTTTCTATCCCAATTATCAATCTGTCTTTATCAATCTTATTATCAGCCTTATTTTTTAAAGTCAAAATTTTAGGTTGATAAAACATGGTATCGGCAGCCATTTCATAATTGGTTTCATAAAAAACTACACCCAAAACCAATGTTAAAATGGCCGGCAACCATTTTGAACTGCCAAATGCAGATTTCAATCCCAATAAAATTAAAATTAAAAAGAGGCCGCGAAACGCCCATTTCCATGAAGTCAGGAAATAAGCGATGCCAATGCTGTTCATTTCTTGACTGCCGGGAATTGGCATGATGAAATAGACATTCGCTATTTCAAATAGAATGAACCCTAAAATGCCTAAGTAAAATAACTTTTTCATAAGAAATTTGTAGAAAAACTATCGGTATAAATCAAAGTGCGCGTAACCTTCTTCCGCCCGCATTTTTCCCCTTTCATAATAAAATTGGCGGTCGGGCGGCGCGTCCGTTCCCAAACCATCCACATATCTATTGCACATACAAAATAAGGCGGAAATCAATACCGTATCATGGATTTCGCGGTCGGTTGCACCGAGGTTTTTGGCGCGTTCTATTTGTTCCGGGCGGACGTTTTTCCCGCCTTTTTGAACGCTTCCGGCAATGCTCAATAAGGATTTCAATTTATCTGAAATCGGCATGGTTTCATACTCCGTTTTTATGCGGTCAATAAAATCCATATCGCACTGCAAATAATGTTGTGCAATCCCGCCGTGCGCGTTTTGGCAAAAAAAGCAATCATTTAATTGAGAAACATAAGTTGCTATCAATTCCCGCTCGCCGCGAGTTAAAGTGTTATCTTCATTTCTCAATAAAATTTCAGCAAATTCATTGAGGGGGCCAGCAGTTTCCGGGCGAAAAGCAAACAAGCCACGAATGCCGGGCAAGTTGTCTGGAACATTGATGTATGCCATTTTAATTGAGTTTTAATTTTTCACTTGCAAACAAGGTTGCAACAAAACCAATCAGAAAAACAAAGGAAAATATAAACAACGCATTGCCATATCCACCCAAAAAATCCACCAACCAGCCCACAAAAAACACCACCGAAGCCGTAAAAACACGGCCAATATTGAAACAAAAACCAGTGGCCGATGAACGGATTTCTGTGGGAAACAATTCAGGGATATATCCATTTAAAACGCCTTGACTGAACCCAAAAAACAGTGCAATCAATGCCATTTCAAAATAAGCGATGATAGTCAGTTCAGTATTTAATTTAAACAATAGAAAAGTCAATACAAAAACTGCTGCAAAACTTATCAATAAACTCTTTTTAACACCCATAAAATTCCTCACCCAACCCGAAATAAAACCGCCCGACAATCCGCCGCTGGCAAACAACATCATAGAAATGCCGCGTTCTTTTTGACCATCGCTATCGTGCACAAGCGTTTGCACCCACGTCGGCAGCCATGCAAAAACAGCCCACAAACCAATCAACATCGAACCATAAATTACGCTGCCGATAATTAAATCGCGGCGAATAGATGGATGGAAAATGGAAAGGTTTTTCTTATCTTTTTCTATCAAATTTGTACGGTTTTCTATCCACCTTAAAGTTTCTTTTATTTTAAATTGTGCGACTATCGCGATTAAAAGCGGGATTATCCCAATTAAAAAACCTGTCCGCCAGTTTGTAAAATTGTAAGTAATCAGGCCTGCCGAAAATATCCCGACCGGGATTGTAATTGACAAAATGCCGAGTGCCACATTCCTATTTTTTGAAGTCCATTCTTCTGAAATTAAGGTGGCACTAGTTACCAAAATCCCGCCGACGCCGAAACCTACTGCGCCACGTCTTTTTCCTCGTAACCCGTCCGCGAAATCCGTCCGACGCTGTCAATCGTCCGCACGACTTCATCGCCATAAATATTAAGTGCGTTTCGTGCCGGATTGTTCGTACCGCGTTGATTTTCAGGCGTTCCGGGGTCGATATCGGTGTAATCGTTGGCGCACCAATCCGTGCCGCTCAGGTAATTCCCGGTCAATTTTATCGCAAAACGGTCCCCAAAAACCTTCGCCCACCGCGCCGAAATCTCGCCATACGGCGTCGCGCCGCCTTCATCGCCAAAATGGTTGAAGCCCATTTTTGTCTGGACGCTCAAACCGGGGTGCGAAAACGGGTTTTTGGTTTGGATTGAAAGCAGCCCGTTGAAAGCGACGGGGCCGTACAAAGCCGACGCCGCGCCGGGAATCAATTCCACACTTTCGACATCCAAATCGCCCGAACCAAAAAGGTTGCCGACAGCAAAACCGAGCCCAGGAGATTGATTATCAACGCCATCCACCAATTGGAGGAACCGGGAATTGCCCGTGTCATTGAAACCGCGCGCATTGATTTGCTTGTAAGTCAAACTGCTCGTGACCATGTCCAACGATTTTAAATGAATCAAACCATCGTAAAAACTGATGGCCGGGGTATTTCTGACAGCCAAAGCATCCATTTTTTCAATGGTAATTGGCGATTTTAGGATTTTTTCCTCGACCCGCGAGGCAGAGACGACGACTTGGTTGAGCAGTTCGTTGCCCGTTTTTAATGAAATTTGTAGTGGGGAAAAACTGCTGACGGCAACTTCTTGCGTTTCAAAACCGAGCATCGAAAAAACAAGGGTGAGCGGTGGTTTTTGGGAAGACGAAAGTGAAAAATTGCCTTTTGCATCGGTGCTCGTGCCGATTGTCGTGCCTTTAATTTGTACCGAAACGCCCTGCAAAACGGCGTTGTTTTCGGCGTCGGAAATGCTGCCAGAGATAACCTGGGCAGAAATTGATAAGGTAAAAAACAGAAAAAGCAGGAAGGTTGAAATTCGTTTCATTGCCAGAAAATGGATTTTTTGATTCGCTGCAATTCGCAACGTCCGGCAAACATAGATGGGGCGGGCAGACAGATTTTTTAGTTTCGACTTAGAAAACGGTTAGGTCAAGGTTAAATAAATGGGGATTTTTTATTAGAAAATTGCTTGGCTTTTTAATAAAAACTGGATTTGGGAAATTTAAAAAACTTCCCAAATCCGAAATTGGAATTTTGATTGGCAAAAAATCAATGCCTGATTTTGATTGGATTTCGAACACGCTGCGGCAAAACCGAAATCTGAAAATCCTTGTTTGCCATGATTTTTTGTTGATAAATCAAAGCCGTGCTGCCACCCGTCGGGGAACTTGCCGAAACATCATAAATACCCTGCCCCACATTTTGAATTTGAAAATTCCCACCCGCATCTGTTTGAGCCGTAAAATTTTGAACGCCAGTAAAAGAAACTTGGGCATTTTCAATCGGATTTCCACTTTTTCCACTCACCACTTTTCCAGTCACCGTCAAATTTCCAATCGGAAATAATTCGACATCGAACACCACTTTTTGGCCATTTTGGAAAAACACTTCCTGTTCAAAAGTCTGAAAACCAGATTTTGAATACCGAACCGTCAGCCGTTCGGACTGCGGCAGACCCATTTTATAAATCCCAGTTTGGATAGTCGTTTCCAAAATGTTGGTATTTAAAATTTCAACTTTCACGCCCGAAAGTGGCTGGCCGCTCGCCCCGTCGGTGATTTTGCCTTCTAACCTGCCCGCCCGGACATAATTTGGGGAAATGACGAGCAGTTCGCCGTTGGAATTTCCAAAACCACGAATGTTCGAAGCGATGATATTTCCAGATGGAAAATATGGAAAAACGCCCCAGCAACCGTCCGAACCGCCGCCCGTTCCACCGTGCGTATCATAATTTCCAACCTGCACCAGGTTCGACGGATCCGTGATGTCGACAATCGTAAAACCATCTTTGTACCACGAAGTGATAGCGAAGTCGTTGAGAACGTATGTGTTATGCACCATCGAATTGCTGCCTGCGTTGCTTTTTATCAAATCCAACAATTTAATGTCGTCCGGTTGACTGACATCGTAGGCCGAAAGCCACGAATTATTCACCTCGTCGGTGGCGAACAATGTTTTGCGGTCGTTCGTCAGCCAAGTGTTGTGGGTGAACTGCCCGGGCGTTTTTTGGATGTTCAAAACCTTCGGATTTGACTTGTCCGAAACATCAACAATGGCAAATTGCCCATCGTAAATATGGCTCGAAAACAAGGTGTCGCGCTCCACAAAACCATCGTGGACGTAGCCCAGAGCATCAAATTTCCCAACAAAAACAGGGTTCCACGGGTCGGGCAAAAGATTCAAAATGACCGGCCCACCGCCGTACAAATTCGAACCGTAGACATACAAAAACCCGCCTTCCGTGTCGATATGCAGCGCGTGCGCCTTGTTCAAAGTATTCAAAATCGCGCCAT